>JBCDIO010000404.1:0-4571 GCA_038748815.1 Bacteroidota bacterium | reverse complement strand
CGTCCCCGTTGATTCCATCAAGCATCAAGTAGTAGTTAGATCCCGCTTCGAGACCAGCAAACGAGATAAATCCAGTAGTGCCGGATAAAACGGTTTGACAGCTCGGGGCCAGGGACACAAAATTCTGGCAATCAGCAGTGTTCAATAAATGGACCTCTACACCTTCGGACTGGAGACAATCGAAGACTTCCAAATCAAACTGGATTACAGAATCACAAGAAGTAATTTGCAACCATACATTATGCTCAATCGGACAGGCAATAACCGTACCTAAATCACCCACTGTGTCGGGCATTGCTCCTTGATTCGTACTACAGTAACCTTCTAGGTTATTACCACAGAAAATGGGAGCCTCCACGCAGCTATTACTCATTGCGATAGGCATATTAAAAGCACATTCATCGTTAAAATAGTTAACCAGAATAGAATCGATAACCGTACAATTCCCATCACTCACCTCCACCGAATACAAACCTGGCTCGTATACATAGATCGCGGAACCCAGAGGTGGGTTCAATGAATCTAAACCCGGTCCATACCATTGGTAGGCCAAAGGATTCGATGGAATATTAGTAGCAAGAGCACTCATCAATAAAGAGTCTTGGCTAGCCAGTAGGCTATCTGAACTGGCGAGATCAACACTTAAAAAGTGCCTATTAATAATCAGCGTATAATCCTGGAAACAGCCATTGAGATCAAGGTAGCTACTGCTATAGAGTTGTACGGGTAAGGAATCACAGAGGAGGGCACCTCCGTAGGGGTCCTGGAAGCAAAATTCATTACACAAATCAAATTCTTCAACGATAGGGGGATTGACGACCTGGGTGACCACTAAGTTTACGATACTATCCACTCCATTTAGGGCGGTCAACTCGCAGGTATACACGCCAGGAGTACTGATCAAATCCCCACAAAAGGATATTTCCTCCCCTAGACATATCTCTTCTTCCAGAAAGGTTTGATATGGGGGAATGACCTCTACAAAAAGACAAGCTTCCCAAAAATAACAGTCATTCTCGATGGTGACACAAACCGAGCCACTGGTATTTCCCCAGATCACCGTAGCTTCAAACCCATTTCCAACGATCGTGGCATCACCCGCGGTAACGGTCCAGGTTATATCATCCATTTCAATTAAGCAGAATCCGACGCAAGCAGAATCCAGTTCCAAGCCACAAGGATTATTAAAAAAGCAAGTTCCCTCAAAATCTACGGAGTAGCTCGCGGAAGACCCCGCCTGAACGGTTGTTGGGCCGTTGAGAGACGGCGGGTCACTAGAGGGGAAAGGCTCTAAAACTTGATAATCACTAATCGTATATTCACAAATATCGCCAGCCCAACCATCGATCATCAAATAATACACTTCGCCACAATTCAAATTAGAGGCAGTAAGCATAAGGGGAGCAGCCACCATAGGAGATTCACAGTTAGAAACCGCAACGAGCGCTTCAGGCCCCAAGGGACAACCAAGTCCTTGGTAGATTTGGGCCTGAATACCACTCCCCATAGGTGTCCCCATACAAAAAGTAGGCTCAATGACCATTTGGATGGTTGCTCCGTTTGGCACAAAAGCTAGAAATTGCTGATTCTCATTACTACCGCAAAACTCGGGTGGTGGGAATGGAAAAACAATGGGACCTAAGGTACCCGTGTACCCCGGTAAATAACAATTAATAATGGGTGCTTCGTAGGGAAAGGTAGTCCCCGGAGGATAATCTTGTCCTTGTACCTTGAGAATGGTACAAAGTAAGGTAAGGATAATCAGGCCTGTTCTCAACATACTCTTTGTTTTAGCGGTCAATCCTTAGTGGACGAATAGACGTCCACTTCCGAGAATGGTCCCACGGCTTGTCGAAATTCGGAAGGCATACATAGCGGAAGGCCAATCGGAAACTTCCAGGGTTAATTCTTGCTCCGTAAAAGTGTCCCAAAGCAATCGATTTCCCTGAAGATCAAATACTTCTAGGACCATCGTTGCTTCGGGGGCATTTCCTAACAGACGGATCGTTGTTTGTCCACTGAAAGGATTTGGATAAACTTCAAATGGAGCGTCTTCGAGTAAACGGGTATGCGTTGTCTGCATTGGATCATCCCAGACCAGAAAGTCTTCTCCGATCAGATGCATGGTTTCGTTCGTAATAATGGGGGCATTGAAATCAAAGTAGATCGCTGCTGAATTCAAAATCAAAGTGCCCAAAGGGGCATCTTCCCGCAGGTCAATCCGGAACTTCACAAAGCCATGTGAAGCAGGTTCGTTGGTGGTACTATCGGGTAAAGCAATGGGATCAAACGTAAAGACCAATACACCATTGGCGCGTAAATCAGCACTAAAAGGATGACTAGCCGTACCAATTTGCAAAGTTGCTTGATCCAGCCATTCTGACAAAGTATCCCGAATGACCACCCGGAAGGCCGTATCCGTTCCCGTATTCTGAAAGCGAATATGGTATTCTAGGCTCGTTCCCGCCTCAATCAGATTTTCTGCCCCGAAGCCACTGGGAAAAGCTCGCTTATCGTTCGGATCAAAAGAACCGATATTCTCCTGGCAATCGATCTCTACGAAAGGATTTGCATCATTTTGGGGCAATTGAATCACAAAACCTGTACTAAATGGATTTGCTCCACAGCCTTCTACAGTTACTGCAGGCATAGACACTCCCGGATGTCCCGGCGATTGCTCCGACTCTACCCGCACGGTAAGCCCTTGTGGTACCACATTCAATACGGTATCCTCTAAACTATTCAATTGAACGGACCCTTGATAACCGATAATCTGATCTTCGATGACCAAAAAATCGACGGTCTGGGCCATATTTCCCTCTCCCACATTTTGAATGGTAATGCGAGCGGTATCCCCATCGCATACAGCCCCTAGCTCAATACTGGATCCATCCCAGCTTGGACTGATTGGTAGACAAAGCGAGTCGGGATAAACATGTGCCTCTACGCAGTGGGTTTGTCCAAGAACGGTAGAATCGCAATCGAGATAAGTGTATACCTGAAATTGCCGTTCTTGCATTGGCATTATATCTCCCAGGTCGAAGCGAAAAAGGTTTGCTGCCGAGTCTAATACAACGTGTGGAATCGAAGCACTATCGATCCGAATGAAGGGGTCAACCAACAGTTCTACATAACTATTAAAAGCCGTATCAACGCCTAAGTTCTGGACTTGCACCTGATAAGTATTTGGGAAACAACGCCGCAGGAAAGGGGTGGATACATCCACTGTCAACCAAGGACATTCGTATACTGCTTGTAGGGGAATGTTGAGATCTGAAGTGTCATTCTGCCCAGTAAAGATCACTGTATACGATTCCTCACAAGGCTCCCAATACGGCGAAGGGGGCACTACTTCAACGGTATAGAAACCAGAAGCTAAGTCAATAGAAAACTGACCGGAGCTATTCGTAGAAATCCATTGGGCATTCGTTCCGTCCCAAAGGTACAATAGGGCTTGTTGGGCCACAATCTCGCCACTATCGAGTACACAACTAAGGTTCTCGTCCAAAAAAACGGTCCCTTGCAGGGTATTCGTAAAGGCCGTCCCGGTAGAGTCGGTTGAGACCAGAAAAACATCCGAATTACCTGCACCAAAGCTACGGCTAAATCCAACGACCACATACTGATTATTGGACGGGGCCAGAATTTGCTTCCCCCCTTCTCCCTGGCTTCCTCCGTATTCTTTAAACCAAACCAACTGACCAGTGGTATCGCATTTTACCAAAAGCAACTCTCGGTCAGCCAGTGGATCAATTTGGCGGACACCGGAAAGGATCAGATAGTCATCAGGCGTTAACGTTATGTTTTGGGGCCTTTCAATGCCCGGTAAGGCGATGGTTTCTTCCCAGAATACATTCCCCTCAGTATCTAACTTCGTCAACCAAATATTTTCCGCATCCGCACTATTGGTCTTTTCGTAGCCAACTGTATAAAGGGCCGTCTGATCCTCGGAAAATTCTAGATCAAACGCTAAATCCTGGTAGGTACCACCAATCGTTTGGTCCCAGACCAACTGTCCCGTGGTGTCTACTTTCAACACCCATCCATCAAAACCACCGGCTCCATACGATTGAGTAACCCCTAAGATATATACGTGCTCTCCATCGGGAGACAACAAAAGATCATAGCCATCTTCGGAAAGTTCTCCTCCGTAGGTTTGATGCCACAGATAATTCCCTTCTGCATCCAGCGCATAAAGCAATAGATCTTGTTGATATATAATATTACCATCTCCTGGATCAATTGGCATAACCATACTACCCGTTATCAGAATATTTCCGTTGGGTAGTACAAGGACTTTCCGCCCAAAGGTAGAATCGACCGTGGCAGTATGCAGCCAGTTGGTTTCCCCCTCGGCGTCTAGGCTTCCAGCAAATACCCGGTTGTAATTTCCACCGGTAAAGCGAACTCCTGCAAAGATCCAATCATCCCCAGAAGCCGCTATATCATTGGAAAAGTCATCACTTTCAGGGTAGCCAATGACAGACTCCCAAAGCGCGTTTCCTTCTTGGTCAACTCGGATAAAATAGGTTTCCCGATCAAGAGAATCTTGATCGGTGGTCGTGCCTGTG
>JBCDIO010000403.1:0-4576 GCA_038748815.1 Bacteroidota bacterium | reverse complement strand
TCTTCGTAGGTGTATGAAGGGTGAAATTGTACCAATCGGACGTGTTCTTCAAAATTGACCCTGCCAACAGGTGGCGCGCCAACTAGTTGGCAGGGTCAATTTTGAAGAACACGTCCGATTGGTACAATTTCACCCTTCATACACCTACGAAGACTTCGTTCGTGGAATCAGTGCGAAGAGTGAGGGCGGCGAGATTATTTATGAAACCGAAAATAAACTATTGGCTTCCTTTGCCGAAAAAGCCCGACTCAACTGGGAGGCGGCCCAGAAAGACGAAGTTGATTTATCGCGTGAGGAAAGGGTGAAAACCCTTATGCGGGAATTTGCCGATTGGGTACAAGATGAACTTGATGAAAAATCTTCCTTCAAGATCACCGAAGCAGTGTCGATTGTTCAGGTAGAGACTGATGCGTTTCGCTATACCGGCGAATGGAATACGAGCCAGCGCATGAAGTTTAAAGACTTGATACAAGCAGAGCTTCTGGGGGTATCGAACCGACAGGAGCTAATAAAAGCGGAAGGCTTGTCGGGGTTAGCGAAGCAGCATGCCTCCTACTTTATAAAAGTACTCGAACAATTTCGACGGCGATACGCGGATATTTTACGGCAATCTGTGGACGTGAACGTAGAAAGTCCGGAAGTACTTCCTTTCGTAATTATCATTGACGAAATCAACCGAGCCAATTTGCCTTCTGTATTAGGGGAGTTAATCTACGCTTTGGAATATCGAAACGAACCGGTGGAAAGTTTGTACGCGCTGGATGGTGATAATACAATCGTCATTCCTGAAAATTTATATATTATCGGTACGATGAATACCGCTGACCGCAGAGTAGGACACATTGATTATGCAATCAAAAGAAGGTTCGCTTTTTTGGAGGTACTACCCAGGGAAGCAGTTATATACCACGAACAGGCCAAGGAGCTTTTCCGACGGGTATCTAAACTTTTCGTTACGGAAGAGCATGGAAAATTGGTGAGTTCTGAATTCCTTGCTCCTGATTTTTCCTATCGCGATGTTCAACTAGGACATAGTTATTTTATGCTCCAGGAAGGACCGGCGAACGAGCAAACAGAAGAATTGAAGTTACGCTGGAATTATGAAATATTGCCCCTTTTGCGCGAATACGTAAAAGATGGCTTGTTGCTGGAAACAGCCCTAGAGGAAATTGAAAATATAGCGTCTTTTGTCGATTAAAGTACATCACTATCAGGAGCACGAGAATCGCTTGCTAAGCGAAACGGATGTACTGTTGTCTAAAGACGATTACCAAGGCTGGTTTAGCAAAACTCATCGTGGCAAGGAAAAGAAAACGTTCTGCTATTCTTTAACGAAATCACTTGAAGCACCAGGATTTTGGTTAAAAACGGGATACTGTATCGGTTTGGACTGGCTGGAACCAGGAAAGTTAGCCATTAATGTTGCGCCAAAACTTAATACTGATGAACAACAGGTCGATTTCGTACGCATGTTATTGTCCGCCCTACGGCATTCTGAGGTAGCTCCAGAGACTCACAACCTGGTGCTGGTAGATTGGAAATCACCCCCTATTCAAATTGAGCAAAAGCAAGATTTGCTCACCCCGTTTTTGGTTGCAGAGTTTTTGGGTTTGTTAAAGGCTATTGTTAAAAAGGGGCTAAAACGTTCTTATTATTCCATCGATAGGAATCTGAAAAATAGAGTGAAAGGGAAAATTCTGGTTGGAAAGTCTGTCAAGTATAATCTTCTCCAGAATAAGAAGCTGCAAAATTATTGCCGTTACGAGGAATTTGGGCTGAATAATGTGGAAAATCGGTTGCTTAAAAAAGCGCTTTTGTTTGTTGAAAGGTATTTGTCGAACTATCAACAATTGGCGAATCAAAAGGAGATAAAACCGATTTTTAATTACATCAAGCCAGCTTTCCGTAGGGTATCAGACAAATTTGATTTCAATGAACTGAAAGAGATAAAAACAAATGCTTTTTTCAAAGAATATCAAGGCGCGGTTCGGTTAGCGAAACTTATCATAAGGCGATTTGGATACAACGTTGCAAATACGCAAAAGCAGGTTGTTCCTACGCCGGTTTTCTGGATTGACATGAGTAAACTCTTTGAGCTTTACGTGTTGGGTTTGCTAAAGGATCGCTTTCAAAAGCAAGTACGTTTTCAGTATACTTTCTACGGAAACGAATTAGACTATCTCCTCAAGACAAAAGATTATCAGATGGTGATTGATGCCAAGTACAAACCAAAATATTCAAATGATAAGGACGACGCTGATATTCGTCAAGTAAGTGGTTATGCTAGACTTAAAAAAATATACGAGGAGTTGGATGTGAATCGAGGAGCTGTGATTGATTGCCTTATTATTTACCCAGATCAAGAAAATGGGAAAATCAATTTACTTGATGTAAATTTGAAAGAAGTAGAAATACCACACTATTTTGATGTGTATAAATTGGGCGTAAAACTCCCACTGATGAACGAAAGTAGATGAGCTACGAATACTCCGAAGATGCCCTTATCGAGCAAGCGACCCAGGATGTGCTGGAGGAGCTAGGCTGGACCGTCGTGACGGCATGGCACCAGGAGACTTTTGGCCCAAAGGGGCTGCTGGGGCGGGAGAATAAATCGGAGGTGATTTTGAGCCGCTATCTTCGGCAGGCATTGGAAAGCCTTAATCCAGATTTACCTGCTGCGGCTTATGAGCAGGCTATAGAGCAGGTCAGCCAGCAGGTAGCGGGTAAAAGTTTGGGGCGCATCAATCAAGAAAAATACGAGATACTCAGAAATGGAGTAGCCGTCAGTTTTACCGACGCCAAAGGGCAACTGGTAAAAAAGAAGCTTAAAGTCTTTAATTTTCAGGACTACCACGAGAACCACTTTCTGGCCGTGCGCCAGCTGGAAGTGGTGGGAGAGCTATACCATCGTCGGACCGATGTGGTGGGTTTCGTTAATGGTATTCCACTGCTATTTATCGAGCTTAAAGCACACCAAAACGACTTGCGGCGCGCCTACACAGATAATCTTACTGATTACAAAGACAGCATTCCGCATCTTTTCCATTGCAATGCTTTCATCATACTGAGTAACGGCACCGATGCTAAGGTGGGTACCATTACCAGCCCTTATCAGTTTTTTCTGGACTGGAAGCGCATTGAAGAAGATGAAGCGGGCGTAGTGAGTCTGGATACGATGCTAAGGGGGACTTGCGCGCCACATCGTTTTATGGATTTGTTTGAGAACTTTTTGCTTTTCGATACTTCCCGTGGTGAAGTGGTTAAGTTGATGGCTAAAAACCATCAATATCTGGGCGTAAATAAGGTGATCGAGAACGTCAAAAACATCGAAGACCTCCAGGGGAAACTGGGCGTCTATTGGCATACTCAAGGTAGCGGCAAGTCTTATTCGATGGTATTTCTCTGCGAAAAGATTCACCGCAAGTTAGGAGGTGCCTACACCTTTTTGATCGCAGTGGACAGAACGGAGCTGGAGAGCCAGCTCTATGATACTTTTTCGGGCGTTGGGGTAGTAAGCGAAAAGACAGTGGTAGCTGGTAAGAAGGCTGGTATTACGGGGCGGGAACATTTGCGGGAGCTGCTGGCAGAAAATCACCGCTATGTCTTTAGCTTGATTCACAAGTTTTCAATCGACCCGGAAAAGGAATCGGAGTATCCGCTCATTACAAAACGGAAGAACATCATTGTGATATCCGATGAGGCCCACCGTACACAGGGCGGCACCTATGCACGAAATATGCGTTTTCACGGACTGCCTAACGCCTCTTTTCTTGGCTTTACCGGTACACCCATCATCAAGGATGAGGAGGAGCTGACCAAGAATATTTTTGGTGAATACGTTTCCGTTTACGACTTCAAGCGAGCCATAGAAGACGAAGCGACCCTGCCGCTGCTTTACATCAATAAAGGGGAGCAACTGGATATCGAAAATCCAGATTTAGACGAGCGGATGGCTGAACTTTTGGAAGACGAAAACCTGGATGAAGATCAGCAGAAAAAGCTGGCCTATCTATTTCAGAAAAACTATCCCATTTTAACGGCTGAACCTCGTCTCGATGCCATCGCCAAAGATTTAGTCTGGCACTTTAACGAGCGCGGCTACCAGGGTAAGGCCATGTATGTGGCTATGGACAAGCCTACGGCCGTAAGGATGTACGACCTGATTCAGAAGTACTGGCCCGAGTACTTAAAAGAATTGGAAAGTCGGATCAGCAGAGCAAAAGACCAGCAGGAAGCCCGTGAACTAGAACGCAAATACGACCGGGTGTCAGAAACTGAAATATGCGTGGTAGTAAGTAGTGAACAGAACGAAGTGGAGAAATTTCGGAAAATGGGCCTGGACATCGAGACCCACCGCCGAAAAATGGTAGAGCGCAATCTGGAAAAGGAATTCAAAGACCCTGAGAATCCTTTTCGTTTGGCTATTGTCTGTGCTATGTGGATCACCGGCTTTGATGCCCAATGTGTATCAACGGTTTATCTGGATAAACCCATAAAGGGGCATACGCTCATGCAGACTATCGCAAGGGCCAATCGCGTATACGACGATGAGAAGGAAAATGGTTTGATCGTCGAT
>JBCDIO010000402.1:0-4582 GCA_038748815.1 Bacteroidota bacterium | reverse complement strand
CTTCACGTGCATAAACATCTGTCCTTTATCATCACAGGCACCCCGAGCAAAGATGGCTCCATCCGGATGGATAGCCGTTTTCTTGATTACTGGTTCAAACGGAGGTGAATCCCATAAGTCCATTGGATCCGGTGGCTGTACGTCGTAATGACCATAGACCAGAACCGTCGGCAGGCTAGGGTCCACCATTTTTTCTCCGTAGACAATCGGGTGGCCAGCGGTTTCGAAAATCTCAACAGCGTCGGCTCCCGCTTTTTGCAGAGATTCGTGGACGAATTCTGCGGTGCGTCGTACGTCCGCCTGGTAGGCTGGATCTGCACTTACCGAGGGGATGCGCAACAAGTCTAGGAGCTCTTCCAGAAAGCGTCCCTGGTTGGCTTTAATATAGGCTTGGGTCTTTTCCATATCTAGATTTTTGATATTTTTTCAGGCCGGTAAAAATAGTGAATTACTGCCAATGTCGCTGGAGTAAAGACTCGAGATGCTCGGGGCTAATATCCCGCTGTAATTTACCCTCAAAGGCGAAGCTGATGGCCCCTGTTTCTTCCGAAACCACGAAGGAAGCTACGTTTAGCCGTTCGGTGACACCGACTGCTGCCCGGTGACGAAGACCCGCATTCTGCGGTAAGGCTTGATTGTCAGAAACCGGTAAAATACAACTAGCCGCCTGGATCTTACTGTTAGATAACAAAACGGCTCCGTCGTGTAAGGGGCTCTCCTTGTTGAAGATACTTTCCAAAAGGGGCTGACTGATGGTGGCATCGAGAGCGACCCCCGATTCTTTGATCACGCTGAGGTCCAGGTTCTTAGTCAGGACGATAAGGGCACCTACCTTGCGTCGGCTCATTCTCACCATGGCATTCTTAACGGAACGAATTAGATCTTTTTGCAGCTCTTCTCCCTCAAAATTGCGATCTAACCAACGGCGCAAAAAATTGGACCGCTGGCGGAGCGTAGTATTCCCTACCAGCAGAAGGAAGCGGCGCACTTCGGGTTGGAAGATGATAATCAAAATGATAACCCCGACACTGACAAATTGATTGAGTAATAGGAGCAGGAGATCCATCTTCAAGACTCCTACCAGCCACCAGATCAGGTATAAGATCACGACCCCAATGAAAATATTGAAGGCAATGCTGCCGCGCAGCAGCTTGTAGATCTGATAGATCAGATACCCAACTATAAGAATGTCTAGAATGTCCCAGATCCGTACTGGGAGAAAACCGAGATCAAACATGCTCGATGATTATCATGCGCTCCGAACCTTCGCGCAAAGGTAGACCATGCACAGGACTTATTCTACCTTCCCGTAGACCGGAGTCTGTTTTACCTGGTAAAAGAAAAAAGCCAATTTATCGGCGTTTTCGGCAATTCGCTTGCTCGTTGATTTACCCGCTCCGTGCCCGGCATCGCTTTCAATACGGATTAAGACCGGTAAATCTCCTTTTTGTTGGTGCTGGAGCTCGGCGGCAAATTTGTACGAATGGGCAGGGAATACTCGGTCATCGTGATCAGCGGTGGTGATCATCGTAGCCGGATATTTGGCGGGTAATACATTGTGATACGGAGAATAAGCGATCAAAAAATCTAATTCTTCCGGCACATCCGACCGACCGTATTCAACGGCCCAGGCGGCCCCAATGGTGAATTGGTGATAACGGAGCATATCGAGTACACCCACCGCAGGAAATGCTACCTGAAATAGGTCCGGACGTTGGGTCATGCAAGCTCCTACGAGCAACCCTCCGTTGGACCGACCTTCAATGGCCAGTTTTTCTTTGCGGGTATAACCCTCCGCAACTAGATACTCGGCGGCCGATTGAAAATCGTCGAACACATTCTGCTTACGGCCTTTCATGCCCCCTTCGTGCCATTCTTTCCCGAACTCTCCACCGCCGCGTAGATTAGCGATGGCGACGATGCCTTCGTTTTCCAGAATAACGGCTTGGTCGACCATGAACCGCGGTAGGATGGAAATATCAAAGCCTCCGTAACCATAGAGCAACGTTGGTCTTGTCCGTCCATCTTGAGTCCTTTTTTGTGGGTGATAAACAAGGGGACCCGGGTACCATCGTAACTGTTATACCAAACTTGTTTGGTTTCGTATTGCTCCGCATTGAAATTGATCCGGGGTGCCCGATAGATCGAGGTAACCTGGTTTTGGAGATTCAAGCGATAAATAGAGGAGGGCTGAATGAATGAATTGTACTGAAAGAAAACCTGCAGATCATCGCTATTACCGCTCAGGTTACGTACCGTTCCAATACCTGGGAGGTCCACTTCACTTTCCAGCTTACCATCTAGATCAAAGATCCGCAACTTACTGTACGCGTTGTGCAAATAGGACGCAACCAGCTTACCACCATAAAGGTGTACTTCGTTGAGAATGTCCTCCCCGTTGGGTAGAATATCTTCCCAGAAGCCCGGCTCTGGGTTACGGGCACTCACCCGCACTAATCGCCAGTGGTCTGCTTCGTTGTTGGTTAGAACTAGGAAGAATTCGTCCAGGTTCGCAATGACCTGATAGTCATCGGTAATATCTTCTACGATAGGAATAAACCCGCTATTGGTTTCTTGTAGATCCTGGAAATAGAGGGCATTACCACTGGTTGATTCCTGTACGCTAAGTAGCAAATAACGTTCATCCTCCGTAGTAGAAACCCGAAAACGTCGGTTAGGACGACTCCGGTCGGTAAATACCAGTCGATCTTCTGCTTGTTCGGTCCCCAACTGGTGATAGTAAACGGCGCAAAATTCGGAGATACCCGATAGCTCGCGGCCTTCACTAGGTTGCGGGTAGCGGCTATAGTAAAACCCTTGACCAGCCCAGGCAATATTGGAAAATTTAACCCACTGGATCTTTTCTGGAAGTAATTGCTTACTCTCAAGATCCATGATACGGATATTGCGCCAATCGGAGCCAGCTTCCGAAAGCTCAAAAGCCATGTAGCGGCCATCGGCGGAAAAATCCAGGTCACCGAGGGCGGTTGTTCCGTCTTCCGATAGCTGGTTTGGATCCAACACGATCTCTGGATCAGATTCTAAACTAACTTGCCTGTAGAGAATGTCTTGATTTTGTAAGCCAGAATTACGAAAATGATAATAAGCATCACCCCGCTTCTTTGGGGCAGAGAACCGTTCGTAATTCCAAAGGCTTTCCAGACGGTTCACAATTTCGCCACGGAAAGGAATTTCTTTGAGATAGTCCTGGGTAATTTCATTTTGTGATTCTACCCAAGCAGTAGCCGAAGCGGAGTCTGTATTTTCCAGCCAGCGATAGGGATCGACGACCGCCAACTGGCCAAACGAATCTACCACCGATGAATCCCGGTATGCTTCCGGATATTGTACGGAAATGGCTTGAAAAGGCGTTTTTTCTTGAACACCTGGAATAGAAGGCGTATTCTGACACTGAACGAAAAGAAGCAATGCAAGGCTAATAATCGTTAATCTCATAAGTGCTTGGTTTTGGGAATGCCCGAGGCCTCGGTACAGGATAAATTCAAATGGTGAAACGGAACCCGGATTGTGGCCTCGGTGGTTGTCGGAGTTCTTATTAAATGTCTCTGACAAATAACCCTGGTTTGAGTAACTAAATTGTTGGTTAGCCGTCTAAATGGCTAGAACCTGGGTAAAATAGCAAACTTTCACAAATTGAATTACGATACCACTAGTAGAGGAAATAGATTGAGTGCAAGAAAGCCTGAAAAGCCTTATTTTTGCGGAGTCGATTACGGGAATACCTTCGTTGTAAACAATACCCCCCCTTCGCTCGTCCCAAGACTAGATGTACTCGAACTACTTGGTAGTAGGTATAAACAGGTATTCATCGATAAACGGGGTTCTATCAGCGTGCCCTACATAAAATAGGTTGCAATCAGCACCACCGTAACGACTGGGAATGCCAGGAATAAGATCATACGTTCGAACGGCCTTAATGGGTTTTTCAATGTTGGCATTATTACCCTTAGTAACCCTCAAAAGTATTAAACAGGATGAGCCAGATGCTTCCTTTTTCTCCATGCAGAACTATTTCAATGACCTCTTTTTTGATTTGGAGCGCTATGCTCTTCGTAATTCCTGCCTTTAGCCAAGAAGTAAAGCAGAATGAAAATGGGGAGATGATCGTCGTCAACCCCGATGGCTCTTGGTATTATCTACAACCAACCGGCTCAAGTTCGGAAAATGACCCTTTTGCGGAAGATGGCCGTAGTAATGGGCCGGAGCTAAAGACGATGCTCACAAAAGAAGAACGAGAGCAGGAAGAGATCGAACAAAAACGGATGGATCTGATCACCCTTGGAGATGGTCTTTACCAACAACACGACCAGCTAGCACAAGAATATAATCGAGTAAAGCAAAACCGGATTGATTTAGTGGATCGGTTTAAGCAACTCAAAAAGATGAAATCCGAAGACTTGGATGAAACGGGAGAGGAGCTCTTCCTCGAAAAGATCGAAGAAGCGAAAGATGAAGAAGAATTCGCTCGTAATCGGGTTTCGAAAACCAAAGAGATTGCCGACTTTGTAGAGCAAATGTTGCAAATGTCCGATCGCAAAATGATGGGTACCTTCCAAGAGTT
>JBCDIO010000401.1:0-4594 GCA_038748815.1 Bacteroidota bacterium | reverse complement strand
AGCATTTTACAATTATTGCTCCCCCTGTTAACCCAAGCAATCGTAGACTTTGGGATTAATAATCAAGATCTACAATTTATTACCCTGATTCTGATCGGTCAGCTTACCTTATACGTCAGCCAGACCGGGGTTCAGTTTATTCAAAGTTGGATTTTACTGCATGTAAGTACGCGGATTAATGTGGCCTTTGTATCCGCTTTCTTAATGAAGCTGATGCGGCTACCTTTGTCCTTCTTTGATGCCAAGCTTACGGGAGATCTTTTACAACGAATTGGCGATCACCGCCGGGTGGAACTCTTTCTGACCACCACTGCGATGGGGCTTCTTTTCAGTTTTGTGACCTTTGTGGTTTTTGGTCTGATCCTTCTGTTCTATTCCCCGTGGATCTTCTTATTGTTCATGGTGGGTAGTGCCTTATATTTTGGCTGGCTGGTTCTCTTTCTCCGCCGACGTGCCGTGATTGATCAGCAACGGTTTGATCAACTGGCCGAAAATCAGAATGCACTCATTGAGATCATTCAGGGGATGCCTGAGATTAAGCTACAGAACAGTTCGCAGAAACACCGCTGGGCCTGGGCCACGATCCAAGCCCGATTGTTTAGGGCTAATATTCGGGCCCTACGATTGACTCAATATCAGGATGCGGGGGCTTCGCTAATTACCCAAATCAAAGATCTTTTGATCACCTTTCTAGCTGCGCGATCTGTGGTACAAGGCGAAATGACCCTAGGGATGCTACTAGCAGTGCAGTACATCGTTGGCCAATTAAACGGTCCTTTACTGCAATGGGTGCAGTTTATCCGGACGGCACAGGATGCTCGTTTAAGCCTTGATCGCTTGGGAGAAATCCACGCCGAACCCGAAGAAGAGGAAGATCGGGCTGCTCCTACTCTTTCGCTACCCGCAGACCTCCGTTTAGATCGGGTGTCCTTTCGTTATAATCCTTTATACGATCCCGTTCTGAAAGAAGTAAGTTGCGCTATTCCCGCAGGAAAAGTTACGGCGATCGTGGGGGCTAGTGGCAGTGGAAAAACAACTTTCTTAAAGCTGTTACTGGGAATCTATGCACCTGAGCAAGGGCGTATTTCGGTGGCTGAGCATTCCTTGTCCAACCTCCCAGGCTCCTGGTGGAGAGATCAGTGCGGAACAGTCCTACAGGATGGGTATTTATTCTCCAAGAGTATCGCTGAGAATATTGCTGAACACGATCAAGCAGTGGATATAGCTAAGGTTCAACAGGCTATTAAAATTGCTTGCTTAGATCACTTTGTGGAACAGTTACCGAATGGGCTGCATACCATGGTGGGCGCGCGTGGAAATGGATTGAGCCAGGGGCAATATCAACGATTGTTAATTGCTCGCGCCGTTTATAAAGATCCTACCTTTTTGTTTTTTGATGAGGCTACCAATGCTTTAGATACCCTTTATGAGGCCCAGATTATGAAGAATTTGGAAGCGTTTTTTGCCGGTCGTACAGTGATTTTAGCTGCCCATCGCTTGAGCACGGTAAAAAAGGCCGACCAAATTCTAGTATTGCAAGAAGGAGAGCTCGTAGAACAGGGTACGCACGCTGTGCTTCTGGCTCAAAAAGGCACTTATTATCAGCTGATACAAGAACAATTGAATACGCTATAAGCCTTATACCGGGTGGTGATATTGTCCGGAAGTATCGATGTATGGATAGCGAATATCCTTGAGGTACAAGCCCTGTGGAGGAACACTCCAGCTATGTTGTAAGCGTTCTTGTTTTTCCATTGCTGTACGAACTGTTTCCAGAGATAATTTACCCAAGCCTACATTTAAACACATGCCTACTATTAATCGAACCATTCCCCGGAGAAACCGATTAGCCCGCACGTGGTATATAAGATGAGCTTCTTGCTGTTCCCAACGACTCTCCTGGATTTCACAGATCATCGTCTTTGCATCGGTATTCGATTTACAGAAGGGATAGAATGCTCGGTAATCGCACAGAAGTGCTGCAGCTTCTTGGAGCGCAGTCAGATCGACCCTTTTAGCCAAGTTATGGTAAAAGGCTAAATCGGTAGAGAAAGGGTCCTTTTGTGGGGTAAGGTGATATTCGTAGCCTCGACTAAAAGCATCAAAGCGGGCGTGTGCTGTTTCGTGTACCGGGTAAAGATCGAAGAGGGCGATGTCTTTGGGTAAGAATTTATTGAGGCGGAATAAATGGTTTTCTGGCAGTGTTCCCTGAATGTCTAAATGAGCTACATAATGCTTGGCGTGCACTCCTGTGTCGGTTCTTCCACAACCCGTGATCGCTATTTCTTGGTTCAGAATGGTGCTAAAGGCATCTTCTAGCGTGCTTTGCACACTAGTTTGGTTGGGCTGGTTTTGCCAGCCTACGTATTTAGTACCGCGGTAGGCTAAGGTGGTAAAGTAGCGCATAGAACGAAAACTCACAAAATACAAAGAGGTTTAAAGAGGGAACTCCTTAAACCTCTTAAACGGTCTGTTTTGTTTAAGCAGCCCGTAATTTGCTAATCTTTGATTTACTCAATTTCTCACTCGCATATTCGGCGGTTAGTAAGAATTCAGTTACATCTTTTTCCGAAGGAAGTTCAAACATGGCGTCGGTCATAATAGCTTCGCAGATAGAGCGAAGTCCCCGTGCCCCCAGTTTGTATTCTAAGGCTTTTTCGGCAATAAAATCGAGTGCCTTTTCTTGGAACGTTAGTTTGATGCCCTCTAAGGCAAATAGTTTTTGATACTGTTTGACCAAGGCATTCTTTGGTTCAATCAAGATTCGTTTCAGGGCAACCTTATCCAGTGGGTCTAGGTATGTCAGAACGGGGAGGCGGCCGATGAGCTCAGGAATTAAGCCAAAGCTCTTGAGATCTTGGTGTGAGATATATTGGAGTAAGTGTTCACGCTCGATATTTTGCTTCTCTTTGGAGTTGAAGCCAATAACGTGGGCATTGACCCGACGAGCGATGAGCTTCTCAACTCCATCAAAGGCTCCTCCGCAAATAAAGAGAATATTGTGGGTATTAACCTTAACGAGCTTTTGCTCCGGGTGCTTACGTCCTCCTTGGGGAGGTACATTGACATCGGTCCCTTCAAGCATCTTTAGCATGGCCTGCTGAACGCCTTCTCCGGATACATCGCGGGTAATGGATGGATTGTCAGACTTCCGGGCAATTTTATCAATCTCATCAATAAAGACAATGCCTCGTTCGGCGGCTTCTACGTTATAATCACAAACTTGTAAAAGTCGGCTTAAAATGCTTTCTACATCTTCACCAACGTAGCCTGCTTCCGTGAAAACGGTCGCGTCGACAATTGCGAAAGGAACGTTGAGGTATTTGGCGATGGTTTTCGCCATGAGGGTTTTGCCGGTACCCGTTTGACCTACAAATAGAACATTGGATTTACCAATTTCGATATCATCTAGTTGGTTTTCTTGTCCAAGTCGCTTGTAGTGGTTATAAACGGCTACGGAAAGATATTTTTTGGCATCATCCTGACCGATTACATATTCGTCGAGATGGGTTTTAATCTCCTTTGGCGTCAAGTTGTCAGGAAGAAAAAATTCTTTGCTTGGATTAGGGGTTTCCTTGTTACGCTTAGTGCCCGAGTAGAGCTCCTCTTCAATGATGTCATTGGCCTGCTCAACGCACATTTCGCAGATGTGCCCATCGATCCCGGCAATGAGGATCAGCACTTCTGATTTCTCACGACCACAAAACGAACATCGGTAACTTTGTTTATTTTTCCGCATTTGCAAGTGTTGTCTTAAAAAGGGGTATATAGCCCTGAAGATAACGAATAATGACTAGCTGTAATCTGAATCTATTTATTATACTTTAGCTAGGTCTTTTCAGGAGCGACTTTTCGATTTATAAACAAGCAGTTTTTCCTCCTGGTTTTGTTGAGCCTGCATATACTATTTTAAAGGTACGATCTTTTGGAACGAGCGGCTTAAAAGAAGCCTTTTTTGCTAGTTATTCAGAATCGATAAATATAAAAAAGCCAGATACCAGACGCTTTGTCCAGTATCTGGCTTCGTAGTCGCTCGGCTAATTATCCCTCTTTGGAGGCCGCATTAGCGTTGCGATTTAGTACTTCGTCGACCAAGCCGTATTCTACCGCTTGGGGAGCCCGCATCCAGTTATCCCGGTCGCAGTCTTCCATGATCTTATCGTAAGACTGACCCGTATGGTTAGCCAGAATGTCATAAAGTTCTTTTTGCATAGTCTTGATCAGATTGTAAGAAATCTCCATATCTGATACTTGTCCTTGCATTCCACCGAGTGGTTGGTGGATCATTACCCGGCTATGTTCCAAGCAAGCCCGCTTGCCTTTTGTACCCGCTGTCAATAGTACAGCTCCCATGGAGGCAGCTAGACCGGTACAAATGGTACTGATATCGGGGCCAACGTACTGCATGGTGTCATAGATACCTAGCCCCGCAATGACGGAACCACCTGGGCTGTTTACGAACATAGTGATATCCCGTTTAGGGTCTGTAGACTCCATGAAGAGGAGCTGAGCCTGTAGGATATTAGCCACCTGGTCGGTAACAGGAGAACCCAAGAAGATAATACGGTCCATCATCAAACGCGAGAATACGTCT
>JBCDIO010000400.1:0-4622 GCA_038748815.1 Bacteroidota bacterium | reverse complement strand
GCCAGAGGGAAAACTAATCGATTCCCTTTGGGGTATTAATAGAAACATAATTCCTTAATAACCCAAGTAACCTGACCAAACTATTAAAGGTAGAAGAGCCTGATATGACTAACGGATTTCAATCGACTTTAAGACCGTTTCTTCTGCACCTCCACGCTTTTCTTCCATGTCCAATATTTGGTTTGGTTGCCTTAACAACCTCGACTCAATAAATGGATCCACTTAAAAAGAAATTTCAGGAAAAATCAACCGCACTAAAGGCCGAAATCAGAGCTTTTCTCAAAGAACACGGATCCCGGAAAATGGACGAAGTCACCCTCGCACAGATTTACGGAGGAGCACGTGGTATAAAAACGATGACGTGGGAGACGTCCCAATTAGACCCCATCGAAGGAATTCGCTTCCGTGGAAAATCAATCCCCGAATTAAAAGAACTACTTCCCACCGGACCGGATGGTAAAGAACCCCTTCCGGAGGGTCTTTTTTGGCTAATGTTAGTTGGGGAGGTTCCAACCGACGATGAAGTGAAGTGGCTGACCGATCAGTGGACACATCGCTCCAATGTTCCAGAGCACGTTTTCGCTACCCTCGATGCTCTACCCGCCGACACCCATCCGATGACACAGTTTATTACGGCCATCACGGCAATGCAAACCAGCAGTGTTTTTGCCCGTCGGTACAGCGAAGGGATGAGTAAGACCGAGTACTGGGACGCTACTTACGAGGATACGATGAATGTTGTGGCTCGTTTACCACGGATCGCGGCTTATATTTATCGTCGCACTTATCATGATAGCAAGCATATCAATCCTGACATTTCTTTGGACTGGGCTGCGAACTTCGCCCATATGCTTGGAAATGATTCGGAGGACTTCATGAACCTGATGCGTCTGTACCTTACGATCCACGCCGATCACGAAGGAGGAAACGCTTCTGCGCATACTACGCATTTAGTAGGTTCTACACTGAGTGATCCATACTTATCTTTTGCTGGTGGCATGGCCTCCTTAGCAGGGCCTTTACACGGATTGGCGAATCAAGAGGTGATAAAGTTCATCTTCAAGATGCTGGACGCCCTGGGCACTCAGTCTCCTTCTAAAGAGCAGATCGCTGATTATGTGAATAGCACCCTTGCTTCTGGAAAGGTTATCCCGGGCTACGGACACGCCGTATTGCGGAAGCCAGATCCACGCTTCGTAGCTCAGAAAGTATTTGCCGAAGAGTATATCAAAGGCGATTCAGTGGTGCAGGTGGTTTGGGATCTGTTTGAGGTGGTACCTCCCATTCTACAAGGTCTGGGTAAAGTAAAAAATCCATGGCCAAATGTGGATGCCCATTCGGGGGCACTATTAGTCCACTATGGCCTAAATGAATATAGTTTCTACACCGTATTATTTGGTGTTTCCCGAGCCTTGGGTGTCTTAGCGGCCCAGTGTTGGTCCCGGGCTCTTGGCTTGCCACTGGAGCGTCCAAAGTCTGTAACTACGGAGTGGGTAAAGGAGCAGTTGGCACAAGGCTAGGCTGTTTTTACCAACCAAAATAGATATTGGTACGGCCTGCGTGCAAAACGCAGGCCGTTCTTATTTTCGGGAAAGCCCTAGATTTATATTTGGCATTTGAAAAATAAATTTATTTTTGGGCAGTCTGGACGGAGTATATTTCGTCTCTCTCTTTGATCGAGAGCTTGTTTAAAAATTTTATCGATCAGCTACGACTGGGGAATTTAAACAAGCTCATTACAAATGAAACCAATTATGAGTATTCCAGCAGGATTGAAATACACCACCGATCACGAATGGATCCGCCTCGAAGCGGATGGGAAAACCGCGGTGGTTGGAATTACCGACTATGCCCAAGGCGAATTGGGTGATATCGTTTACGTAGAGGTTGACACCGTAGGAGAAGACTTAGATACCAATGATGTCTTTGGAACCATTGAAGCGGTTAAAACAACGTCTGACTTATTTATCCCCGTAGCTGGTAAAGTCATTGAGTTTAACAATCAACTGGATGATTCGGATGGGGACCAACCAGACCTCGTTAATTCGGATCCTTATGGAGAAGGCTGGATCATCAAAATGGAGATTGCTAATCCAGAAGAGCTAAATAAACTATTGGATGCAGATGGCTACGAAGCAGCTATCACCTAATTTTTTTAGCCTCACCCACCAAAAATTATAGTGGCTGCATCTAGTATCTCGAAAACATTCTTGCAAAAGCATTTGCCACTAATTTTGGCAATCGGCTGGACGCTTGCTATATTGTATCTTTCTGCTAGCTCAACCGTAAAACCACCACCCCAATTTAGCGACCTTTTTCAAGCTGATAAGCTGGCTCATCTGGTTGCGTATGGGATTCATTGTGGCCTCCTTTTATGGGCTTGTGATCGAGAAAAATGGTCCCCCGGATGGGCACTTGTGACCAGTATTACTTGGGGCATTTTAATGGAGGGGATGCAATATGCTTTTTTCCCGGGCCGGTATTTCGAGGGGTATGACATTGTGGCAAACTGCATCGGTTGTTTTTTAGCATTTGGAGTATATAAACTAATTCATTCATAAAACACCTTACAATGGACTTTTCCGTATCAGGCAATTCGCTGGTGATAAGCATTGTGGGCATTGCTTTGGTGATCATTGCGATCATCTTGGTAATCCGCAACGTTTACTCCGGAAAGTCCAGTCAGGGCTTAGCTAATAAGTACGAAGGAAAATCTAGCAAATCACCGCTAGAGGGCCGCAGTAAATATCCGGAAGTCGATGTATTCCGTTTGAGCGGCACGTTTTTCAATTTCGGCTTGATGGCGGCCGTGGGCTTAACTATTTTGGCCTTTAGCTGGACGACCTACGAAGATGAAGTGATCATTCCGGAAGGTGCGCTTGAGCTCGACGATGAAATCGAGATCGAACCACCTCGTACAGCGGAGCCACCACCACCACCTCCACCGCCACCACCTCCGGTGATCGAAGAGGTCCCAGAAGAAGAAATTGACGAAGAAGAGGAACCTATCTTCGAAGATACGAGTATCGATGAAGAGACCGTTGTGGAAGCACCTATCATCGATGATGCTCCTCCACCGCCGCCACCGCCACCGCCACCGCCACCCAAAGTGGATGAGATTTTCAAGGTGGTAGAGGATGCCCCTCGGTTCCCCGGTTGTGAAGATGAACCAGACAAGGACAAACGTAAGTTATGTGCTCAACAGAAAATGCTTGAGTTCATCTACAAAAATATCAAGTATCCACCAATCGCTCGGGAAAACGGCGTTGAAGGAACCGTCGTTATTACCTTCGTCGTTGAGAAGAATGGTAGTATCTCGGATGCACGAGTAGTTCGGGATATTGGGGCCCAATGTGGACAGGAAGCCTTGCGCGTGGTAAATAAAATGCCAACCTGGGAACCTGGTAAGCAACGCGGACGCCCAGTACGGGTACAGTTTAACTTGCCGGTAAAATTCCGCTTAGAATAATCGGCTTCGTACTTTGATCAATAAACGGCCAATCAACTTAGGTTGATTGGCCGTTTTTCATTTCTTTCCCTACTTTGACAGGCTTCCGCTACAACTTTACCAATTTCATTTGCGTTTCCAAGAAACCGAACTTAGTTTTACTGAATCGCTTTGTGGAATAACTACCGAGCGATTCAATCCGAAAATGTGTAGGTATGCTCTGGAGATCTATATTGCTCATGCTCTTTATGGTTTTAGCCCTGCCCTCCTGGGGTCAAGACACTAAACTAGCCCAACAATACTACGTAGACGGTGAATA
Organism: Bacteroidota bacterium; assembly: GCA_038748815.1. Taxonomy (GTDB): domain Bacteria; phylum Bacteroidota; class Bacteroidia; order Chitinophagales; family Saprospiraceae; genus JBCDIO01. The sequence goes on along the minus strand of JBCDIO010000400.1, from coordinate 855 downwards.
CGAAAAGGCCGCTTACTACTACCAACGGCTTTACGAGGCCCGCCCTAACCAAGATTACTACTTCAATCGGTACATTGATTGCCTGAATGCATTAGAACAATTTGACGATTCGGAAAAGGCCATCAAGAAAGAACTCAAAAATTCGCCCGAAAAAATTCAATTGTACGTAACCTTGGGAAATTTGTACGAGCTGCAATTTCTCGATACCGAGGCTAAAGAACAATACACGAAAGCCATCAAGAAACTACCGGCCGATCGCTACATCATCACCAAATTGGCCCAAGGATTTACAACCCTCACTAAATATGACCTAGCCATTGAAGCCTACGAAAAGGGCTCAAAGCTACTGAAAGATGAATTTGTCTTTGCCTTTAATCTAGGTGATCTCTATCGGCGGAAAGGGAATTCTGAATTAATGATCCGCAACTATCTCAATAGCTTGCAGGATAATCCCTCCCGCATGAATTCCCTAAAGAATAACTTTCAACGCTACCTCAGTGATGAGGACTACGAGGAGTTAAAAAAGCAGCTCTATACAAGAATACAAGAAGATCGAGAATCGGTCATGTATCCCGAACTGCTCATTTGGATCTTTCTGCAAGAAAAGAACTACCGTTCCGCCTTACGACAAGTCAAAGCATTAGACCGACGCCTGGAAGAGAATGGTGGAAGAGTCTATCGAGTAGCAGAAATTGCGCTGATCGACGAAGATTATAACTCCACGATTTCTGCCTGTGAGTACATTTTGGAAAACCACGGCCCTATCTCTAGTTTCTATTTGGATGCAAAAAAAATGCTACTCCGAGCTAAGCAGCAAAAAGTAGTAACTACCCCAAGCTACACCAAGGAAGACCT
>JBCDIO010000399.1:0-4625 GCA_038748815.1 Bacteroidota bacterium | reverse complement strand
TCCCAAAAGCCGTAGAAAATTGGTGGTTTAATAACTGGCAAAGCACCAAATACGGGAGAGCCGTCACATAAAACTACCCCTTTACAATTATCGGTAAAATCGTCAAAGGACCAATCGTAAGTGGGGTCTTTCGTATCCCTTTGTCCGGGCATTGTTTCACCAAAACAACTGACTTCTCTAAAGCATACGCTCTTGTTTAAATCAAAATCCCAGTTGCCATAATTCGGAACCTGTGATTCCTGTTCGACCGCCGCTGCGCTTTCGTCGCAATAATATTCGCGAACACATACTCCAAGTGCTTCATCATAAGTATCTACAAACGTAGCAGCTTTGCTCTGATACGATAGTAATTCGCCAGTTGCCGCAATTCTAACGGCGCGGCGACAAGTCCGGGTGAATTCATCGAACTCGTAAGCATCAAACGCCAGCGGCACACATTCTTCGTAAGTATCGCCATTACCCCCCGATTTAGAGCCATCATCTCCCTGTAACGGAACACCAGTAGGGCAATTGATCTGGCGACAAGCACTCTCGCCATCTTCGTTGATCTCCCATTCTCCTTCGGTAGCATTAGGACAAACTTCCAAACAACCTTCGATAGGTGTCGGACAGCATGGTGTAGTTATGGAGTAACAGTAAGTGCCTGGGGCGACATCTTCAATAAAAAAGGGGTCTTCGGGGGTCATCCCCTCCCACTCAATTTCGATGGAACCGCGCAGGAACTGCTCTTTAACATCAAAGCGGATATTGAAAATTGTACCGCCGTTATCTTGAATTGTGCCGGGAATAGGGTCTACCGAAGGGGCACCAAACTCTCCACCTCCGCAATCAATATCGTAGCAAAATTTTTCTCCATCGAAGCTTACCGTATTTGCACCTCCTCGAGGGCGAATCATCTGAGTCGATCCTAAATAAAGCCGGTCGCAACCTCCAGGGGTGTACTGAAATTGGTCTATTGCAACAAAGTCGGAAATTATGCTAAATAGTGGAACACAGAGTTCACCGGGGCCAGCGGAGATTGTTGCTGCGGGTATTTCTGCCGTAATTTCAACTCCTGATTGGGATTGCCACTGTACTTCACCACCAAGCGAAAGCACCTCACTCAGTTGAAATTGAGCGTTTGGCCCCCAGCTAAATCCTGAAGCGTCCGTTAACGTCACGGTTACTGCACCACAAGTTTTGGGCTCATTATCGCAATAGGCGTAGCAGCCCGAAAGGATAGACCCTAAAATGGCTCCTTTAACGGGCACTCCTGCTTGGATAATTGTGAGTTCGCTCGTCCAATCGTTGATGATAATTGGCCTATCATTAGCTGTTGGATCAATCACCTTGATTGTACGACTGACGGTGCCGCAAGAGCCAAAGTCAATGGTAATGGTAAAGTAAGGGAATCTTGTTCTAGGAATGCCATCATATACATATGGCAATAGCATACTTGAAGATATTCGCTCTAGGGTTTCTTCAAGAAAAAAGCTCGATAAGGTAATTTGACAAACTGAACCAGATGGAAACCCGTAACCCTCGTTAGTACCTCGACACACTGCTAAGTCTAAAGGAATATTATAAATGTTTCCATTATCAAGTGTAATTGATTGAGGCCTACACTCACGACTATAGAGGAATTCTACATCATGGGTGGACGAGCAATCGGCGCGAATCGCACTGATGGGTAGTATTTGAGGGCGATAGCCGATATAGATAGGTGACGCATCTTCCTGAATTACCCCTTCATTGAGGATTCGGTCAGGAACCACCGGCCTCTGGCTAAAAGCTAGTGCGGGTAATAGAAGTAAGAGTAAGATAATAATCCGATTCATGGTCTATTTAATTGTGAGGATGCTAATTTTTTCTTTTCCAACAACTTCAAATTCAAGCCCCTTTGAGGTAAGCCAATTGATGACTTGGTTGGGCTTTAATCCAATTGGGATTTCGGGACTAGAAAAGTATTTAGTGTTGTAAGGCAATGAATTGAAGTTGGTCACCTCAATTCCATACTTGGGCCCTAATGACAATAGTAAATCCGCCCATTTCACGGTAAACTCAGGATCAGGGGATTGCTCCACTCGATCAACATTAAGAATTTTAATCTGGAATAGATTGGACTCTTCTAAAGCCAGGTTTCCGTTAACGGACGCGATCAAATCTCCAACTACTTGGTTGGGCTGAAATGGAGTTTTCTTAAGTTTTAGGGCCGCTATACTCGGAGAAATCGTGATCATCTTTCCCCGGCTCGTTCCGGCCATTAGGTCTTCCACCGATAAATTGAGTGGGTAGATGGTCTTATCTTGTAAGAAAAGGCCAGTACTTGTCGGGAAATTTTTAACCTGCTGTTCGAAATAGGTATCCCAACTACTTGTGTTCCCTGAGCCGGAAGAGATGGCTTTGAATAAGTCAGGTGTCCAGTCCCTAAACACTCCCTGATATATAGTTTCTTTCTCTTGATCAAGCAAGTAGGCTTGGTTCGCCGAAACCATTGTTGGGTGCATGCCCCATTCGATAATTGCGTAATTATCATAGCGGTCAGCTAAGCTTCTGAGCGATTCTTGCGTTTTATCGAAGACTGGATAAAAGCTGATGTCGATACCGCTATCCTTAAGTGCGTTAACGTAGAAATTTGTTATCAAACAACGTTCGCGCAGACCACACAATTGAACTACAACAAATTCATTATTGGGGAAATTGGCTTGGCTCGTTATCAAACTAGGAGCGGACTCGCCAATCCAAATAGCTGGCAATTTAGCTTGGGCCATGAGTAGCATGGGTAATGCAATGAGTAGGAAGGCACTACCGATCTTTAATGATTTATTTCTTGCGAAATACATTATGAAATTAATTTAGGTGGAGGAATAAATTGAGGTTTTACGGAAAGACAAGGCGCGGCCTATAAATCCATTTTAAGTGGATTTAGCATATTCGAAATGCGATTCCGTAAAACCTCTAATAATTTGGCATATGCTGATTAAATCCAACCAGCATGGTAAATTGATTTATTCCCAAAGGAAGTAGGACACTTGAGCCTCAATGGAACCCGTGGAATGATTCAGTTCCTCCCCTTCTGTATTGGGTTGATCACAGTACCCAATTATCATTTGACCAAGCTCCGTCCTAGCGGCAGCACTGTAGGTTAGGTTAGTCTGCGCCGTTCTAGTCGTAGAACTTTGCCAACCGTGCATAATTCCCCCACTCATGCCAAATCCAGTATTAGGAATGCCCCAAGTAGCATTGAAGGAAACCTGGGTAGAGTAGCTATTCTGGGATTGAGTACCCTCCGAGGCCCCGTTATTATAAAAAGTGTTATCGGTCTCCGCCCAATCAAGCAAGATAGCGGTGCCGTAATTGTCAAAAGACCATGTATTCTGGGGTAAATTATTAAAACCAAATAAAGGGATGCCCGCACCGTCTCTGAACTCAATCGTTCTCAGTTCTACCGTCACCTCAGAAAAAGTAGGGATAAAGCATTCTTGCTCCCATTCGTTCCAATGGGAGTTCCAGTACTCTTCACATACCTCCTCTCCGGTGGTAACCGTAGTAATAGCTTCAACAACTTCATTGAGCAGGAAAGGGAAATACTGGGTGAAGGAAGCTGCTAGATTGTCTAATCTGTTGCCAGTAACGGTGGTCAGCCTAAAGTTAAATAGCTCCTCCATTTGGCCCGCTGGTGCATTGGTCCCCATTTCCAAAAGCGCTGCCATATTTACCGGCCGGAAATTCATGATTCGATTATCCTGGGATTCGCAATCGCGGGGGCAGGGTAAGCCACAAGAAACCGAAGCAGGTGGGGAGCTGGGGGGAAGTAGACAGTTAAATGTGTAAACATCCCTTACGTCTTCGATCACATCAATGACTACAGATTGAGGCTGACTACCTAAAAATGGAGAAAATTCTCCCAGAATCGTTTGCTGGCCATCTCTAATAATATCTCGAACGTGATTCTGAACCTCCTCACAAGCAAAGAAATTAGAAAAGGGAGTATCATCTCCTAAGTGGTCATCAATAGCGGTAATTACGTGCTCTTCGCTGGTTATGACATTAATAGAGAAGTAGTTTTTATCAGCCTCCATGGTATAAGGGCGACCATTCGCATAAGCAATCTGTTCCCCAGTATTTTCGTAAGCGATTACTAGTGGAGTTGCTTTTTCTCCGATAAAATCATAGTCTAACCATACACTTGGAATTTTGAGTGCGACTAAAGGGTCCGTCTTGAGAAGTTGCTCTTTAAGTTCTCTTGCTGAGAAATACTTTTCCGGGAGCTCACTCTTCGTTTGTAGTAGCATCTCCGCTAAGGTTAGCCCTTTTCCACTGACTGTCTGGTCGAGATGATCAATCAAGGTCAACGCTTTGAAGCGCTTGTTCTTACTGCTACGTTGATTCGCCAATAAAGAGACTACTTCGGGGTTCTCTTTTATCGCCTGGGATAGTCCTTTTGCTAATTCCGCCTTTAACTCAAAGGCAGGGGAACCTTTGAGCGAGCCCTTAGTATCTCCTTTAGAGGACAAACTCTTTGCTTGATTAATAGATTTTGACTCTGGGCTAAAGCCATCTGATAATACCTCGTCTTTCTCACAGGAGAAAAAGAAAACTGATAATAGGAGCAATACGATGCTTCCTGAAACTATGCGTTTCAT
>JBCDIO010000398.1:0-4626 GCA_038748815.1 Bacteroidota bacterium | reverse complement strand
TTTTCGTCCAGCTTAGTTATAGTCAGTCGCCCAACGAATGGCTATGCCAGGGTCCTTGGCTTTACGTACACACCTTCACTGTCGAATCTTCGGCGGTCATTCAATCGGAAGAAGTTGCGGGTTCTATCTTAGCATTCCACGATTATGGAGTAGTAGAAATTGATCAAAATGGGCAATTCACTGGCGGCATTTGGCGATTGGAAGGTGATCAGCTCATGGTCCGACTGGGTGATAAGAAACAATTCACGGTAAAGGAATTACAGCCCGGAAGTCTTATTCTGGAATTTAGCCAGACACAGCCAATCACTGGGACCTTTCAATACCATTTTCGACCCGAGCAATCAAATGTAGTTCCGTCCTCAAAAGAAATGGTAAAAACGAGTTCTTCCCCACCTTCTTCAACCTCCCCTCCGAATAGCATCCAGAGGTTAACTCGTCCAGCTCCCGGATCCATGATTCAAATTGAACTGCGCGGTGGTGGGTACCAGTCAAAAGATAATCCGGTATTAAAGAATGAGCTAATGATCCGCTCAGATGGCCAGATCTATTTCGAGTATATGAAGGTACAGGGTGAACGGCTTTTTAGTAAAAAGATTATATCGGAATCGGAATTGGAGGAAGTAGCCAATTTTTTATTCAATCAGGGCTTCTTCGAATTAGCGGATCACTACACTTGCCAGGATGCAGCCTGTTCCGAGCGTTTATTAGAAGAACCAACACCAATTCCCATACAACTAGCCTTCCAATATGGGAACTACCGGAAAGTTGTCACCCTATCGATTTACTCCTTTGAGCCCGGTTATCGGAAAGTCCTAAACTATCCTGAATCTATTGATCGGATGATCCAAGCGGTCCGTCGAATCGCCGAATAAAAAGACAAAGCCTCCCCTTGGGAAATAGTATGTTTGTGTTGCGAAGTACTTTGTAACTTAAATTTCTAAACTATTTGACGGGTTCTTTTTGCCTAGCTCGTCTTTATGTGCTCGCCTTCGTAGCTGGGGCTACGAATCCTGTGCGCCTTGAACTGAACAACAATCCCTTCGGTCAAAATATTCATTTATTTGGGTCACAAAGTACTAGATCTTAACATAGAGACATCAGAAAGAAGTCTATGGATTCCTTAACGCAGATTGTACTTGGAGCGGCGATGGGTGAGGTCGTTGCTGGGAAAAAAGCAGGTAATCGGGCCCTCGTTTGGGGTGCTGTAGGCGGTACCATTCCAGACCTTGATATACTTGCCAACCTAGTTACCGACGAAATAACTGCCCTTGCATTTCACCGTGGCATATCCCACTCTATATTTTTTGCCATTGTTGCCCCTTGGGCCTTTGGCTGGATCGTTCACCGATTGTACGATTCTGGCTTTTATCAGAAAAAGGGTTACCGCATCGGTTTATCAGTTGCCTGGCTAGCATTCCTGGTTTTTCTCTTCGTGGGCATTCCGATGGCGAATGGAAGTTTCTCTTGGTTGAGTACGCTGTTGGGCATCGGCCTCGCTGGAGGAATCGGTTGGTGGCTTTCCCGTACCTACTGGCAAAAAGAGCTAAAAACCATAAATGTCCCCTACCAAATATGGGTCAGTTTATTCTTTTGGTCCATTTTCACTCATCCACTATTAGATTCTTGTACTGCATATGGAACCCAATTATTTCAGCCATTTTGGGATTACCGAGTCGCTTTTAACAATATTTCAGTCGTTGATCCTATTTATACCATCCCCTTTTTGATTTGCATCATTTTAGTGAGCCGATTTACCAAAGATCACAGATGGCGAAACATCATTAATTGGATAGGTATCGGTCTTAGTACGGGTTATCTACTATTTACTTTTTACAATAAATATCAAGTAGACCAAGTCTTCACCAATGCCTGGGGTAACCGGGGGATAGAATACCATCGGCATATGACCGCTCCAACTATTTTCAATAATATCCTTTGGCAGGGCATTGCCGAAGGAGATACCGCTTACTATCACGGCGTTTATTCTCTTTGGGACGATGAGCCGATTATCGACACTATCAATATCTTGCCCAAAAATCACGAGTGGCTAGGCGGCCACGAGAAAGATCCCGAGATCAAGACCCTTCTTTGGTTTTCCGGAGGCTACTACAACATTATTGAAAAAGAAGATGGAAGCTGGCAATTCAATGATTTGCGGTACGGATCTTTCAATGGGGTATTTACAAAGCCAGAGGACTATATCTTTCGCTTCAACATACTCCAGGATGGGGAAGAATGGAAAGCTACGCAACGGGGCGTAGAACCAGAATTTGAGGAAGATGCCTTGCCTAAATTTTGGCGAAGAATTCGAGGCATCAGGGATTAGGGGCGGAGCGCTTAATACTTTGAAACCTAAAATTCTACCCTTTTTGACGGGTTCTTTTTGCCTAGCTCGTCATTACATGCTCACCTTCGTAGCTATGGCTACGAGCCCTATGCGCTTTGATCTGAACTAAAACGCCTCGGTCAAAATTAGGTTACAAAGTACTTAATGGCCTAGAATGAACTCGTCATATCTTTTTTGCTCCCTACGTTGTGTTGGCGCCATCTGATGAAGCTGAATATCGCTCATACCCCGGGGCGAATAAAAATACGTTTGCCAAACGGGCCGGTGCTTAATAAAAAGATGATGAGTTCCGAACTCATCTTCTTCATAAATGCCGAGCCAACATTTGACCATAATCAAGAGTACCACAAAGCCAAGCTGGCACTTACGCTTGGGCATCTTTGATGCGTTTCATTTCTTCGCGAATACCACTTAGAGTGGATTCCGAAACAGGCACTAGGGGAAGGCGAACATCATTTGATCCGAAGCCCATTTCAGCTAATACGGTTTTAATACCAGCGGGATTACAGTCTACGTATAACCAGTGGTGCATATCTAGAAGAAGGGCATGGAGTGCTTGTGCTTTTCCAAAGTCATTATGCAGAGCCGCTCTAATCATTTCGGAGAATTCGGCGGGGTAGGCATTACCAATTACGGAGATCACACCATCTCCTCCTACGCCCATATGAGCGAGTGCAGTAGGATCATCTCCGGAAAGTACCAGGAAGTTCTCTGGTCGGTTTTTTAGTATTTGACTAGCCTGCAGAACGTCTCCTGATGCTTCTTTAACAGCAATGAATTTTTCACTAGCGCGTGCCAGGCGAACAATCGTTTTAGGCTCTACGTGAGAAGACGTTCGGCCGGGTACATTATAGATGATTATTGGCAGAGGGGAGGCGTCTGCCAAAGCCATATAGTGTTGAAAGATTCCTTCTTGGGAGGGTTTATTATAAGCAGGATTGCTAGACATAATCGCATCAACTCCTTCAAGGTTGATTTCTTCGAATCGTTTAAGCAGGCGAGCGGTATTATTATCCCCAAATATACCGGCAACAATCGGTACTCTACCGCCTACCGCTTTAACGGTAAAGGAAAGTATTTCCTGCATTTCTTTAGTAGAAAGCGTAACAGATTCTCCGGTAGTACCAAGGCTTACGAGAAAATCAACGTTTCCACGAATGGTATGCTCAATGATATGGTTGAGGGCTTCAAAATCAATTGCGTCGTTCAGAAAGGGGGTAACAAGGGCGACCCCAGTTCCTTTAAAACGTTGCTGCACCATGCGTACTATCCATCTTATTGAGATAGATGCCGATTTGCTGAGTAAGCCTAGAAATATCTCTTTGTTTACCCAAATCGATCATTAACTCAAAACAATCTAGGTTATTGGTTATTGGACCTACCCGGAAGCGGGCGGCCGATTTAGCTGCGATATATTGCAAGGGGAGGCGTTCGTTCAGATCGAGACTCATAAGGAGATCAAATTCTTTACGAATGAACGCCTCCACTTTTTTGCTTTTGGTTGGCCGATATAGCCAATCTAGGTCCTTTTTACTGAAGGTATCGAAGGCAAATTCGGCGTTATCGAGTTTATTATCGATATAGGCAAGAAGCTTAACCTTTTTACCTTTCTTTTTTAGGTTGTCGGCGTATTTCAGAACAGCATCTCGAATTTTAAGTTCGGTTCCATCAAAGAGGAGTCCGACCTGGCTAGCTTGATCATAATTAATGGATTGGTGCTTTCGTGGCTTAGCTTTAAGCTCTTTTTGTAATCCACGTTCATGCCATTGAATTCGAAGGCTTTGAAAAATTTCCATTATTTAGGCCTTTTGATCGGTGGCGGCAGCCTGTTCCTCAGCAAGAGCCTCGGTTTGGGATCCTGAGCCATGATCATATTCACCCATTGCAGAATACTTGGCAATTCGTTGTTCAATCCGCTCATCTGGATCTAATTCTTGCAATTCAGACAAGGCCTTTTTAATTTGCTTTTTCAACGCTTTAGCCATGTCTTCAGGAGCGTGGTGTGCACCCCCTAGAGGTTCCTTGATGATCCCGTCGATCAGACCGAAATCGAACATATGCTCTGCGGTCAGTTTAAGTGCTTCGGCAGCCTGTTCTTTGTAATCCCAGGAACGCCATAAGATAGAAGAGCAAGATTCGGGTGAAATTACAGAATACCAGGTGTTTTCCATCATGTAGACACGGTCTCCTAGACCAATACCGATAGCTCCTCCGGAAGCACCTTCACCAATGACGGCACACACGATGGGTACTCGAAGCTGAGCCATTTCAATCAAATT
>JBCDIO010000397.1:0-4632 GCA_038748815.1 Bacteroidota bacterium | reverse complement strand
CCTGATGGGAAATAAAAATGCAGCTACTACTTACCTGCATACCAATACCAATAACAAACTATATCAAGCCTTTAATCCGGTAATCGTACAGTCCTTAGACAAATTTGGTGCACGTAAGTACTGGTCAGACGCGGTGAATGCTTACAACAAAATTCCATTTGTGGATAAAGCGAACCCCGACTTAGATGACTATGTAACCAATCGGGCATTAGACGGCTTATTTACGATGGTCGAAAAGAAAGAGATCGATATTCGGAATAATGTCTCATCCCGCACTACGGATCTTTTACGGAAAGTCTTTGCGAAGCAAGACTAATAAAACGGTTTTATCAAAAAAGGCCTGCTCCTTAGAGTAGGCCTTTTTTGTTGCTCCAACTCGACTTATTGACTCGGGTTGTTGTCCCTTTGTGGCCAGTCTCTTTGCCCATTATTTGCTACCTTTGCAGCTCTTTTTATAGCCAAGTAAACCACCATTACCGATGAATATAGGCGTACTGGGAAGCGGATCAATGGGTTCTGGAATTGCACAAGTTGCCGCTACAGCCGGACACGCTGTGGCCATTTATGATAACAACAAAGCGGCACTGGAACGAGCCGAGCAAAAACTCGAGAAGATTCTGAATCGACTCGTTGAAAAAGAACGCATTACAGCCGAAGAAAAAACGTCCATTATGGGGCGTATTACATTCGTCGATAGCATGTATGCTTACAAGGATGCAGACTTGGTCATTGAGGCCATTGTCGAAAATATGGATATCAAGAAAGGTGTATTCGAACAACTCGAAGATATCGTCAAGCCCACCTGTATATTGGCAACCAATACTTCTTCCTTGTCCGTTTCTGGCATTGCCTCCGCCTGTAAGCAGGCACAACGGGTTCTGGGTATCCACTTTTTCAATCCGGCACCCCTTATGAAATTAGTAGAGATTATACCGGCTTTACAATCGGACCCCAAAATCGTTGAGCAAGCTACGGACCTAATTAAGAGCTGGGGTAAAACGACCGTACTAGCTAAAGATACACCGGGCTTTATTGTTAATCGAGTAGCCCGCCCATTCTACGGGGAAGCACTACAGATATACGAAGAGGGTATTGCTGATTTTGCCACGATTGATTGGGCCCTCAAAGAATTGGGTGGTTTCCGAATGGGCCCCTTTACTCTAATGGATTACATTGGAAATGATGTGAACTTTGCGGTGACATCCTCCGTTTTTGCTTCCTTTTTCTACGATCCACGGTACCGGCCTTCCCAAACGCAACGTCTCTTATCAGAAGCGGGCTACCTGGGACGTAAGAGCGGTCAGGGATATTACGAGTATGGAGAGGGAGCTGCCGAACCGCAACCCAACACAGATCCGATTCTTGGCAAACAAATAGTGGATCGAGTAGTTGTCATGTTGATCAACGAGGCGGCTGATGCACTCTACCTAAAAATAGCAAATCGCGAAGATATTGATCTCGCTATGACCACCGGGGTCAATTACCCCAAAGGGCTACTAGCTTGGGCCGATGAAATAGGAATTGATAAGTGTGTACAGGCCCTTGATGCGCTCTTTACGGAGTACCACGATGGGCGCTACCGCTGCAGTCCACTATTGCGCCAAATGGCCAAAACCGGACAAACCTTCTACTAGGCGCTAAAGGTCTTTGGTATATTTAGCTCCTATTGAAGCATTTAATTCATATGGCTTGCCATGCAGCCTAAAATGCTAAAGTCGAGCTTACTTAAATCGATGCTATGAAAAGACAACTACTCTTCAGCCTGCTTTTATTACCTTTCTTTCTGGGTGCTCAAGTAGTGACTCCGCTTCCGGATATGCCAGAATCGGTCAGTAATAATGCGGTCGTAGCCGCTCCGGTCGATGGCACGATGTACGTCTATTCTTTTGCGGGCATCGATAGCACAAAATTGTGGTCGGGTATCCATAAGAAAGCCTGGCGGTATAACACGGATACCCAAATCTGGGAAAGTATTCCAGACCTTCCCAACGGCAATGGGCGAATTGCTGCGGGAGCCAATCTAGTAAAAAATAAGATCTACATTATTGGTGGCTACGAAGTATTTGCCAATGGGGGAGAAGTGTCCTTTGAAACCGTACATATCTACGATCCCCAGTCGAATACCTACCTGGCCGATGGTAGCCCGATCCCCACCCCGATTGATGATCAGGTACAAGCCGTATGGCGAGATAGCCTAATCTACGTAATTACAGGATGGAGTAACAACGGGAATGTTGAAGATGTACAGATTTATAATCCTTCTTCCGATACTTGGTTAGAAGGTACTTCATTACCATTAGGAGAGCCAAATGAATCGGATGATTTCTTAGTTTTCGGAGCCTCTGGGACGATCATTGGTGACACGATCTATTATTCTGGCGGTGCTTTGGGCGGATTTCAAGGAGGCTCTGTTTTTCCGCCAACTACCCATTTTCGTAAAGGCTACATTAATCCGGATGACCCAACGGAGATTACCTGGACGGGTGAGCAAGAGATCCTTGGAAGGGGCTACCGTATGGCCGCAGGAAACTGGAATGACCAACAAGCTGTCTGGATCGGTGGATCAACGATTACTTATAATTATAATGGAATCGATTACAACGGCTCGGGAGGGGTGGCTCCAACTACAAGGGTAGTTAGCTATGACCCTAGTCTTGGGCAACTAGTAACCTTCCCCGATTACATTCCAGCCAGAATGGATTTACGTGGGCTAGGCCAGATTGGTCCAGACCGTTATATCATTGCCGGAGGTATGGTCGAAGATCAAACGGTGACCAATCAAGTCTTTGAATTACAGCTAGACCTACCGACGGGTACCTTCACACCGCTCGCCTTAGAACGCTTAAATATATACCCAAATCCTTCGAGCCTCATTGCTTGGGCCGAAACACCGGATCGGGGTATTCTGGATGTATACGATCCACAAGGTCGGTTGATCTGGTCCAAAACGGTAGAGAAGGGAACCCAAACCTTACCCATTGCCGAATGGGCTCCTGGGCTCTATCGGCTTTACTGGAGCAATACCCGTGGAGATGTCCAACTTGGAAACTTGATGATTCAATAATTATCCATTATGTTTTACGCCTTTAAAGGATTTATTCCGGTGGTTGACCCAAGCTCGTTCGTGCATCCTCAAGCGAATGTGACGGGAAACGTGATCATTGGAAAAGATTGTTACATCGGACCAGGAGCTGTAATTCGGGGTGATTGGGGAGGCATCGTATTAGAGGATGGTGTCAACGTGCAAGAAAACTGCGTCATACATATGTTTCCGGGAGTTACCGTAACGCTACAAACCGGGGCTCATATCGGACACGGAGCAATTGTTCACGGTGCGCAAATTGGGCAGAACTGCTTAGTGGGGATGAACAGCGTCATCATGGATGAGGTGGTTCTGGGCGATAACTCTATTGTTGGAGCCCTTACTTTTATCAAAGCTAAAACTCAAATCCTTCCCAGGAGTTTAGTAGTAGGGAATCCGGGAAAAGTCATCCGTACGCTGAGCGATGATATGATTGCCTGGAAAACAGCCGGAACTCAACTTTATCAGCAGCTTCCAGGAGAATGTCACCGCTATTTGGAGCCTTGTGAACCCCTCCGGGAAGTACCCGAAGATCGACCCGCACAAGAAAGTCTTTACCAAACTTGGGAATCGATTAAGCAACAGAAATAAACCGAACCAATACCAACATATAACCAACTAAAATCATGGATATCACCCAACAAGGATCGGTCGAAATAGGCCTAGAAGGTGGCATTGCTACTATTACCTTTTTCCACCCTTCCCATAATTCACTGCCGGGACGCTTGCTGGCGGAGTTAACCCAAACGATTCTGGACGCAGGAGCAAACGAAGCGGTAAAGCTGATTGTCTTGCAAAGTGCCGGCGCCCGTACTTTTTGTGCCGGGGCCAGCTTCGATGAATTAGCCGCCATTGAGGATTTTCCTACCGGTAAGAAATTCTTTTTGGGTTTCGCCAATGTGATCAATGCGATTCGCACTTGTGGAAAATTGGTAATCGGCCGCGTACAAGGAAAGGCCGTTGGAGGTGGGGTTGGTCTCGCCGCTGCTACGGACTATTGCATGGCTACCAAATATGCTTCAGTCAAGTTAAGTGAGCTAGCCGTTGGCATTGGTCCTTTTGTGGTTGGCCCCGCAGTAGAACGAAAAGTAGGACTTTCAGCTATGAGTCAAATGGCCATCAATGCTACCGAATGGCAAACCGCAGAATGGGCTAAACAGAAAGGTCTTTTCACAGAGGTGTTTGAGTCGGTGGAGCAATTAGATGCTTATCTGGCTACCTTTACCGAGCGATTAGCCAGCCATAACCCAGAAGCCTGTGCTGACCTAAAGAAGATTTTCTGGCAAGGGACGGAGCATTGGGATCAACTATTAGAAGAGCGTGCCGAAATAAGTGGTCGTTTGGTCCTTTCAACGTTCACCAAAGAAGCCATTGCCCGTTTCAAGGCAAAAGCCTAGATGAACCGTTGGTCGCATAGCGGCCAAAACCCTCAGAAAAAACCAGTATTGCTATTGCCCGAACCAAGATTAGCCCGGCGGCCAGACAAAAGCGCCCTCGCTTTTGCTACTTTTGTGCCGTCGTTTTTGCTAATCCCAACTGTTAAAATCATG
>JBCDIO010000396.1:0-4635 GCA_038748815.1 Bacteroidota bacterium | reverse complement strand
TCATCGGATCGTTCTGACCAACGGTTACCCTCCGCTACATCGTAGACCCGGCGTTGGCGACATACATCGCATTCACTGGCAACATTAACCGGAAACTGTACCTTTATGGGCTTATCAAAACAACCGGTACAGGGAGGGTCTAATTGTAGATCGATCATACCGCAGCTGACCAATAGATCATTTTGGGTGGTAATAGTCGTTAAATCGAGTTCACGGGCATCGGTTCCGGACAGAACAGGTCGGATTCGCAGGCAGTCTTCGAACTTATCGAAGTCCGCCTTGGAGAGGACTATTCTGACACCATCCATCAAGAGGACAGTGTCTCCTTTTAGTGGGGGTGGAAGAATGTCCGTAGACGTTGATTCTTCCACATGGACTGACGGTGGCCCGGGTTCTTCCAATGGGGATAAAAGATAGGTAATCCATAATTCTACCCGGCGATTTAGTTGGCGTCCAGTCTCCGACTGATTACCGACCGCAGGTTTCGTTTCCCCTTCATAGGCCATCAAAATTAGATTGGGACTTATGCCTTTTTCAAGCAACAGAGCCCTAGTATTTAATACTCTCTTCTCCGATAGTTGCCAGTTGTAGGTTTGACTTCCTATACTGTCGGTATGTCCCACGACGGTGATGGTCAGAAGTTTCCCCGTCGTTAGTCGAAGTACCGAATCAATCTTGATTGCTTCTTCGGGAGTAATCGTGTATTCATCAAAGGCAAAATAAACCGAGTGATAAGTGGTTTCGATTTGTGCACTGAGGGGGAGACTGAAGAGTATTGATAGTACTGAAACCCAATTGGAAATTTTCATTGGATAAAAAGATCTTTTACTACATGACGAGAATAGATATCTCGATCGTTGGGCGCGTAAGGGCTTTTACTTTGCAAAACGATCGAGTAGATACTCCAAGAACTCGTACCGCCATACATTATAATCGTGACCGGCAATAAACGTTACAAACTCAACCTCGATATTTTCTTTTTGCATCTTTGGAACGAAGGCTACACTATTCTCATAAATATCGTCTTCGTACCTTCCAGCTCCGAGATAAAAACTTGGATATTCTGCAAAATTAAACTCAATGGGCTGAACGAACTCTGAGATATAATCTGCAGTGGAAAAGGCAACGATCTCTTCAAATTTGTCAGGGTGATTAATACCCGCGTACAGGCAAAATGCCGCCCCATTCGAGAAGCCATAGGCGTACCGTTGACCCATCCAACCGGGGATCTCCCCCTCTACTTTTGGTAGCACCTCTTGGTAGAAAAAGCGTTCGTGTGGCTTAAAATATTCATTGACTATGCCGTTGTTTACGTATTCTTGATAGCGATTCTCCAAGCTCGAATGAATACCAACTAGCTTAACAGGTCGGATTCGCTTTTTCTGAATGAGTTGATCGATATATGGGGCATACACTTCTACCACACTGCCGTCGGTAAGATAAAAGATAGGAGTCTCCTCATTTTGATCGATGGGTGTATATATCGTAATATCGCGCGCTTCTTCTAAGAATTGGCTTTCCACCCTATTGGTCTCCAACCGCCCAACCATGGAATCTGCCTGAATGTAGGAAATCATTCGTTGATCACCAGCCCAAACGAAGTGTCTAACTCCTGGTTCTGGCGGCTCATAGGGCACAGAAATCATTTTGCCAGTAGTATCCTGAACGTAGATACGAAGTTCGTAACTAAAGATGCTTTGGGCCAGATTTGGAATAGTGAGATTCCCCACAAAAACGCCATCTTCTTGCTTTTTTAACATTCGTTCAAGCCCTTCAAACATCTTGAAATATACCACATCACCAGCTCCTTGGTACCGAATTTCTAACTGATCTCCTTTTGCCCTTAGGACATGTCCCGACACGCGGGAGGGTTTTTCATGACAAGCAAATACAACGAGAGCGATGAAGCAGTAAAATACCTTGTGCATCATTACAATTTTAAGAAAACGACTTTTTTAGATCGAAAGAATTTCCATCGCTATCACTCCTGCAACTTTTTCGCTAAGTAATCCAGAAAGCTAGCGACCCGCTCGTAGTTACTCCTCATTTCTTGGGCGTAATAAAAGCGGGATTCTACTAAGTTTTCAAATTCTCGATTACTCAGGAGAGCTACATAATCGTTTGGTTCTAATTTAGAATACCCTATACGTTGTTGGTATTCCTGATCGGTATTCGCTGCGGTATTCCGAAGATTTGTGTGCTTATAAAAAAAAGGAATTGCGAAATTATTATTATCAAAATTAGCGATCTCTTCTCGCTGTTCGAGTCGTTCGTTAGCCTTCAAAAGAGCATAGAGGGAGGTTCGCAAGTCTTTATCGTCCAGATCCGAGACTTCTCCGTTATCTAACGCTTCTTGAAGAGTGGTTAGGTCTAGTCCTAGATGGTGATCTTCGATCACCGAGGCCATCAAACTATCCAAATAGACATCATTTATTTTTTCAGCGGGAGCTCCCATGAAAGCCAAAACTACCGCAATTTGATCGACTTGTACCTGTATTTCCGCGATGGATTCTTTCGCTTGATATTGATTAATTTCAATTTGTCGTTTCAGACGCTCAATCAAATTATCTTGTTCTTCTGCTTGCTTCCTAGCTTCATTTAAGACATTTAATTGAGTTGCAATTACAATACCAAGCACGATAAGTAATATCTCTCCCAAGGCATAGAGCAGGTACTTTCTAAGAGCTCCTTTATCCAACAAATTTCTTCGAAACTGACGGAAATACTGTAGCATATTGGTGGTTTTATTTATTCAACAAGACCTACCTATTGGTCATAAGGAATAAAGTTTTCCCAATACCAAGGCAACCAAGTATCACCAACGGTAACCTCAAGTAGCTCTTTGAAGACGCTCTCTCCGTTGGAACTGTTGGTCATTATCAAAATACCAAGGTCTTTTTCTGGATAAAAAACGGTGAGGTGTTCCCACCCTTGTAGATGTCCTTCTTTAAAAACCGCCTTTCCATATGGTGTTTGATAGATGCCCCAGCCCAAACCATAACTTAGTTGGATCGACTCGTGCGCATCGGTTTCAATAAATCGCTTGGGGCCAAATTGCTGGGTGGACCGGATGGTAATCTGAGGGGTGATCATTTCTTGGTAAGAGGAAGTACTGAGGCCTTGCTGCCGGAGCACTCCCTGGAGAAATTTTACATAATCGGAGGAGGTCGTTTCCATACTACCAGCTGCGTATTGATCATCCCGCTTGATCCGATTGAGGATCTTTTTCTTTTTATAATGCCCCACCGCATAATTACCTTCGAAGGTTTCTTGCCAGAGGAAACTGGTCTGGTCCATCCCCAAAGGGGCAAAAACATATTTTTTTGCCAGCGTTTCCAGCTTTTCTTGGGTGACTACTTCCACCACTCGTTGCAATAATTGAATGCCTTCACCAGAATAGCTGTAGGTGGTCCCAGGGTCAAACTCCAACTCCAAGGGGTGATCAAACTGGATGCGGCCATCGACGATGTAACGCCAATTGGGCAATCCAGTGGTGTGAGCTAGGCACATTCTGGCGGTGATCAACGTATGCCGTTCGTCCTTTTGCAAATCGTCATATCGCTCGTAATCGTGCCGATAAACGTAGGTCCCGATGGGTTGGTCAAGATAATTTACGAGCGGTTCATCGAGATCAAGTTTGCCTTCATCCACCAACTGCAGTACCAGATAGGCAAATAGCGGTTTGCTCAAAGAAGCCGCATACAGAGTATGGGTATTTTTTAAGGACTGATTCTCCTTTTGGTTTTTATAGCCGAGAGTAGATTCGTAGAGAATCTCTTTTCCCGAAAAGAGAAAGAGAGAAAGGCCATGAACGTTGGCCGCGTCAATTAAAAATGGTAATTGTTCATCAATAGTGGAAGAGGAAACGGAGATTCCATCAATTCGCTCAATCGACTGAGTAAAACCAGTGAAGCACAGAAGCGTGAACAGGAAAGCGAAGCTTGTTTTCATGACTAGGGTTTGAATGATCTGGATAATAGATTAACCCTATTTGACTCGTTGAAGTAGAATATGGAAACGTTAGGTCTACCCAATTGTTTTTGAAAAATCCCTTTCTTCTACAAGAAAGCAAAAAGGCTACTACCGATTACTCGGAGTAGCCATAATGCGATTCATAGTTTTTGTTGTGAGGGGTAATCGCTGCGGGGGGCGCAGCATTCATTTTGGTGTTTGTTCAAAAAGGTTTGTTCATAGTTCTTCAAAAAGGGGGTTGGGGGGTACTGTTTGTCGTTTTTATTGAGTGTTGTTCAAGTTTTTGTTTATGGTCGAGAGGGATGGTTTTGATTGTATGCGTGTGTGTTTGTTCTTGATTACGTTTCAAAGGTGCAGGGAAAACCAGGGCTAGCCGGCTATCTTTCGAAGACTGGCCGGAAATGCGCTTTTTTTGGGTGGAAATGGACGTTTGGGAGCTTAGAAGAATTTGGGAAAAAAGTCCCAGAATCCTTACCTCCGGTCCAAAATGCGAGTTTGAGCCAATCACACCTAATTACGTCTACCCCCGAGTGTTAGCGGCAACACTGTACGATTAATCTATATGTACGATTACTCAAAAAAAATCGTACATTGAAGTATGGAAAGAAATATTGTTAGCCGCGCAATAGATAATCTCTACACTGCATCAGGTGTAGTTGGTGA
>JBCDIO010000395.1:0-4646 GCA_038748815.1 Bacteroidota bacterium | reverse complement strand
TCTCACACAAACCATTTATTTCTTCGGTATAGAATAGACCCGGCTCCGCGTTGGGATTAAGTACAAGGCAGTATCCCTCCGGATCGGCACTATTATCTTGGAAGGGAATCCAGCATGGCTCCAGAAAATCTCCCTGGCAAGGATCGTAGTTGAAATTGTTAACCAAGCTATAGAAGCCATTGTCCGGGAACGTATCATTATTGTATTGATAGCTCGTCGCTTCGGCGGGTAGAGGAGGCCCAAAGGGGTCAGGACCCATTCCGAAGTCTCCTCCCGTAACTGCATTCTCCCCTAGAGAACCATTACAGAGTAGCCCCTGGAAGAATACCGGAGTCGTGAAACAGTTATTGATATTGGTATAAAAAATGGGTTGTACGTTTGTCAGAATGCTACAGCTACCACCCAGTAAGTTGGGTAAACTGCTGGCGACTAAGGCTCGGTAGGCGGCATTATCGGGGACCGATTGGATGGTGATTTGTAATTGGTCCGTAGGTGCTCCCAGGTTAGTCCAGGTGATTTGTCCATCTGTTGATACCTGGTATTGGGCAAATGGGGTAGCATATTCTGGCCCAACAGTTAGGATTAAGTCTAAAGAATCGCCAGGGCACTTCAGGCTTGGGAAGGTTTCTACGAGAATGGCTTCGGGGCCACAAGCTTGAACCAATATATTATCTAAGGCAAAGTCATTACCGCCAATTCCTCCGGGGGTGTTATTCCGAATTTCTAAGGTAAGGGCGGTTTCGCCAGGTAAACTCGTATAGAGTACATTAAAGGTTTGCCAAGTAGCGTCCTGGGGAAGATCTCCAGTATTGAGGAGTAAGTTATTATTGACAAGAATATCGAGGTTAGGCTGATCGCCGACCGGTAGATTGGGATCGTAGATGTTAATGGCATCGAAAGATATCTCGTACGTCGTTTCTTCACAGATGGGAATCGTCTGATCGTAGAATACTCCTGATAAGGCAAATGCGTTGACCACCATCATGTATCCCTCCGGATCGGGACTGTTATCTCCAATATCAATCCAAGTCGCCCCATTGATGCCCCCCCAAGATGTGGTATTATTGGTGACCGTGTAGAAGCCTTCCGGGGGGGAAGGAGCAAAACTATATGTCTGTAAGCCAGAATAGCCTGGATCTTCTTGCAAGACATTGTCGGTACCTGAGCCAAAGTCGCCGTTGGGTAAGATATTCTCTCCTAGATTTCCGCCACACAGCGGTGGGGGTGCTAAAGAGGGCGTATCATAACGGGCAGTCATTGAATGATTGGCAACAGGAGAATAGATCATCCCTATCCAAAGTACGCTTGCAGTAAATAGTAGGGTAGTGTGTAATAGGCTCCTGAGAGACATGATTCCAATTGTTTTTTTTCTAATGGGATTCTCACTGATTATCCACATCAATATTAGGGATAACCGTATGTTCAATGTCAATGGTTTTAGATACTCAATCTAAAGCACATGCACTGGTTATCGGGGTAAAGGCTTTTTCAATTGGTTTAGACTCCAAAGGTGAATAAACCGGTCTTGGGTATTCGAATGCTTTAATCTTTTATCCTTTTAGCATTGGCTAGATAAGCCCTAGAAGACCAAAACCATATTAAGGTAGTGATTAAAAAATCACTGATCTTCAGATTTAACGTTTTAGCGGGGCATTTGTCCAGAATCAACAGGATTCGGGCTTACTTTTGGGATCAAGGTGTCAATAGAATAAATGATGGAGGTATACGCAAAGGGCTGAGGGTATATACCAATGTTCGATTTTACGGTTGTTTCGCTGCTTTAAAGCAAACTACACAATAACGGCTAGATAGTATCTGTGATACTTTCAAAACGCCTTAATCCAAGAGTATACGCTTTGGATAAACCAGATATTGCTTGAACAATGAAATGTACCGTAGAAATGCCGCGAAGTCAACCTGTAAGGCTGGCCTTATCCTTTTTAAACAGGGCAAAAATAAATAAGCAAAAGGATTCTGACTAATTTAGGCGGTCTTTCTACCTAAAAAATAGCGTTAAACCCGATTCAAAATAGAGTAGGGTGAAAGAAATATATTTATTGTATCCCTATTTGTAATCTATTCATTATGATCCAAAAAATGATCCTTTTTTGTAGTTTACTATGTTTTACTTCTTCTTTTACTATGTATGCACAACCCTTTATTGAAGTGGAAGGTCGCCAATTTTTGCGCGATGGACAGCCGTATCAATTTATTGGTACCAATTTTTGGTACGGGATGCACCTAGGGATGGCCGGTGAACAGGGTGACCGGGAACGACTGTTGGTCGAGCTTGATTTAATGAAAGAACAGGGAATCAATAATTTGCGGGTAATGGCCAGTGCGGAGGGGCCAGATACGGAGCCCTGGCGAGTGGTGCCAAGCCTGCAGCCGGCCCCGGGAGAACTCAACGAAGATTTGTTAGTTGGCCTCGATTTTTTGCTCGATGAGATGGGGAAACGAGAAATGTACGCGGTAATGTGTTTAAATAATTTCTGGCAATGGTCCGGAGGGATGGCCCAATATGTAAGCTGGACAAGTCAGAATGCCATTCCGTATCCAACCCCTACAGATGGATCCAAATATCCACAGTTTGTATTGCACGCTGCCAAGTTTTATAAGAATGCCGAGGCAATGAAACTCTTCGATCAGTTTATCGAAAAGATCGTTACCCGCACGAATACGATCACCGGTAAAGCCTATGTGGATGCTCCGGCGATTATGTCCTGGCAGTTGGCCAATGAACCCCGTGGTATTCAAAACCCGAATGCCTATCGGACCTGGATCGAGCGGACGGCAAACTTTATCAAATCCTTGGATGCCAACCATTTGGTTTCATTAGGTTCAGAGGGAAATACCTCCATTCCTAAGTTAAATGGACTAAACTTTCGGAAGGACCACGCTTTTGATGCCATTGATTATACGACTATTCACATCTGGATTCAGAACTGGGGTTGGTACGATCCGACTAAGCCAGAATCTACATATCCAAAAGCCTGGGAAACGGCCAGGAAGTACGCTGCGAAGCATATTCGATGGGCTAAACAGATGAATAAGCCGATTGTGATTGAAGAATTTGGCATTGCCCGTGATCAGAATGATCATGCGGTAGAGGCACCGGTGTACTGGCGCAACGTGTACTATCAGGATCTCTTTGCGATGGTCGTAGAGGAAGCATCGAAAAATAATAGTCCACTCGCCGGATGTAATTTCTGGGCCTGGGGTGGCCTGGGGCGTCCCAGTGCTGCGAAATCTATCTGGAAAGCGGGTGATGACCTGATTGGTGATCCTCCGCACGAGTACCAGGGTTGGTATTCTGTTTATGATCAAGATACCAGCACCTTGGAATTGGTTCGTATTTATAACGCCAAGCTGCAGCAAGTAGGCGAATAGATTTTTAGAGTGATTTCCAGCTCTATTTTGGAGCCGAGAACTTCGGTTCTGGACGGAAACTCCGGTAAAAAAACACGCGGTTAACTTTAGCTAACCGCGTGTTTTTTCGTTCTATTTCTGAAAAAATAGGTTCTTTTTACTTCCAAATTCATTCTCCACGCCAATAGTCTTTAATCGCGAAGGGCTTCTACCGGGTTGATATTGGCCGCTCGCAAGCCTGGAATTAACCCCGCGATTACACCAGCGATCAGTAAGACAATGATTGCGATCAGGGCGGTTCCGAAATGAATTTCTGGGGCGCCGAAGAAATCACTTTGCAGGTTAAATTCATTCACAGCATAGCCGACTCCGGTTACCAGCATACATCCGACTAAGAGCCCCAAGTAACCAGACACCCCCGTTAGGAATATGGCTTCTTGTAAGATCATACTAACGATGGACCAAGGAGTAGCACCCATAGATTTTCGAATACCGATTTCCTTAGTTCGTTCTTTGACGATGATCATCATGATATTTCCAACACCAACCACTCCGGCGATGATGGTACCAATGGCCACTAGCCAGCTAAAGCCGCGGATACCGGTAAAAATGCCTTGCACTTGTTTGTATTCTTCTTCAATATTGGCCGAGCCGAAAGCTCGCTGGTCTTTTGGATTCACACTGTGTTTAATCGCCAGAAGGGATTTGGCTTTTTGCTCAATAACTGCCGCTGGAATATCGTCGTGTGGAAGCATCGCAAACCAGCCAATGTAGTTACTGTAATTGAAGGCAGTTTGAAAGCCCGTAATCGGGGTAAAAATAGCTTGTTCGTCTTCCATGGCATCATCTCGGGAGCGACTTTTGAATACACCAATCACTTTAAAGGGAATTCCTTTGATGTTGACAAAGGTACCGATGGGGTCTTCGCCATCGGGGTAAAGTACTTCGTGCACCCGGCGACCAATAACGGCGACTTTGCGCCGTTGGTCCATATCTATCGGGTTAATAAATCGCCCCGACGTAATATCCATTGGTAACACTTCTAAAAAGTCTGGGCTATCTCCGTATACGCTAAAAGAGGCACTACGATCTCCGTGTTCGATGGTAAAGTCTCCATCAAGTGACATCCGGGGCGTAACGATTCTTGCTTCGGGCATACTTTCCTTGAGAAGCTTAGTGTCATCGTTGGTTAGATTTATGTAGCGTCCTGGTTGAAAGCCTTTGTACGGCATACTGGTACGCCGAGTCCAAACGAATACTGTATTTTTAGCAATATC
>JBCDIO010000394.1:0-4654 GCA_038748815.1 Bacteroidota bacterium | reverse complement strand
AGAAACTGTTTACAAGGGTTCGTTCCTATTCAAGTCAGGAGGAGGTCCTTTGACCGCCTGTTTTCCTGATATGTTAGAACATATGGACGATTTCTCTTTTCTTTGTTGTGATATGAAGACCGGTGATGGATTCAAGCACCTACCGGGAGGGTCCTTTTTTTGAAAAAAAGTTTGCATGTCCACCGAATCAAAGAACCTATGCGAGGAAAGAACGTACAGCGAAGTGTTTCGGACCTACTCCAAAACCTTACTTAACTACCTGTATTACAAGACGGGAAACGAAGCCTTATCGCAGGACGTATTACAAGAAGCCTTTACGCGATTGTGGAAGAATTGTGCTAAGGTGGCTTTCGCCACTGCCAAGGGCTACGTTTTTAAAATCGCGAATAACTTACTACTCAATGAATACGAACATCAGAAAGTCGTATTGCGCCATCAGCAGCAAGCACCCGTTAAAGAATCGACCCAGGAAACGCCCGAATACTTATTAGAGGAGAAGGAACTTAAAGAAGCCCTGGAGAAGGCCATTGCAGAATTGCCCGAGAAACAAAGAGTGGTTTTCTTGTTGAGTCGCATTGATAAAAAAACCTATCAGGAAATAGCGGATATGCTGGGCATCAGTCGGCAAGCCGTTGAGAAGAGAATGTATAAAGCACTGGATCAATTAAGAACCATCATTAAAGGCATTCGATAATTTTTTGAACAGTAGGGTAGGTCTTTCTTCCAATGGGTGGTCTTTAGGCTAACCTGACTACTATCAAAAATGCAAAAATGAATGATGATCGACTTTTACACCGTTGGATAGAAGGTAATTTGACGCCTGAGGAACTCAAAGAGTTTCGAACGCGCGAGGAGTATCCCGACCTAGAACGAATTTATCGAAATACGGAGCATCTGCGTGGGCCAGCCTTCGATACCGAGTCCGTATTGCAGCGGATTCTTAGTACACCAAAACCGGCAGGAGGAACGGTTCGAACGCTCAACGTTCGCCGGATTCTTTCCTATGCAGCGGCGGCCTGTGTCTTATTAGCAGCGGCCTGGTTTTTATGGCCTGCGAGCCCTACGGTGACCCAGATTGCCACTGGAGCCGGGGAACAGATCAATGAGATTTTACCCGATGGTTCAGCGGTTTTACTAAATGCCGAGAGTAGCCTGAGCTATTTACCAGACACCTGGTCTAAAGAACGGCGCCTCGAACTTAGCGGGGAAGCCTATTTCGAGGTAGAAGAAGGGTCTACCTTTACGGTGCAAACGGCTCTTGGAGCAGTACAAGTCTTAGGCACGGAGTTTAATGTACGGCTCCGGGACATGTACCTGGAAGTTACGTGCCAAGGTGGAAAGGTGCGGGTAAGTGACCTACAAGGAACCCGTCTGCGGGATCTAAGTCCTGGACAAGGTATTCGAGTAAGTCAAGATGGAAAAGCTCCAGAAGAGCTAGAAGTACCGGCCAACCGTCAACCGGATTGGTTACGAGGCTTGTACCGCTTTCGGGAAGTTCCACTATCCGTACCGATCGCCGAATTGGAACGGCAGTTTGGGGTTGAATTAATTTTGCAAGGCGTGGACACAGACCGCATCATTAGTTGTAATTTTCAAACGGAAGACCTTAGCTTAGCTTTGGCCTCCGTTTTTGGGCCTCTCAACTACCAGTTTGAGATTCAACCAAATGATCAAGTGATCATTTCTAAATAGACGGAACGATTTGCTGCGAACGATCTGTATTTTATGGCTAGTTCTAGCCTACACGCCCCTTGTGGCCCAATCGAATCGATTGGATGTCCAAGTCGACCAAGTACCGCTGAGTCAATTATTGGAGCAATTGGAAGAACAAGAGGGATTCCTTTTTTCTTTCCAACCCGATGATATACGGGGGATCGTGGTTAGTCTACAACTAAATAAAACTACGATCGAAGAAGTATGTCAAGCCCTGGAAACTCAGACGGGCCTGGCGTTTAGAGTGCTTAGTCTTCCTTACATTGTCATTAGTCAAGAAACCGTTTCAGCCAATAGCCCGCAGTCTCGTTTTTTACGCGGGCGGGTGTTTGATCAAATGACCGAAGTACCTCTGGTTTACGCGACTGTCTATTTGCAATCGGCCATGATCGGAGGTTACACGGATGCCAAGGGGCGGTTTGAACTAGAAATTCCCATTGAGGTGGCCGATACCCTGGTGATCAGCTACACTGGTTACGAGGCGGTGAAGCACGCTATACAGCCCGAAGCTACATATTCCGATTTTGAGGTGCGACTGCCTTATTTTTCGTTTAGTGAAGACTGGGTGGTTATCACGGACTACTTAACCGATGGGATCGATATGGGGGCTCAACAGGCGAGTACCACCCTAAAGCCGGTTCCGATTGGTGCCCTTCCAGGACAGTCCGAACCGGATGTTCTCCAAACCATTCAATTCTTACCAGGGGTATCTTCTCCCGATGGTGGAGCGGCCAATTTACACATCAGAGGGAGTACACCGGATCATAACCTCATTCTGTGGGAAGATATTCCGGTGTACCAGAATGCGCATCTCTTTGGAATGGTCTCGGCTTTTAATCCCTACATTCTGGAGAAGGTAGATGTTTACCGAGGTGGTTTTGGGGCAGAATACGGTGGGCGCATTGCTGGACTGATCGATTTGCGTTCTCCGGATGAGACGCTGGAAGATAGCGACTGGGGAGTAGGATTGAATTCTACCCACGGCTACGCCTACGGAAACTTAGCGTTTGGACCCAAGCAAAATTTTGGTTTGGTCTTTTCGGCCCGTCATTCTCTGACGGATTTCTGGACCTCACCGATTCAGAACCAGTCTACCTTTCGAACCCAAATTGCTCCACTTTTTGATAAAGTAGACTGGGAAGATATTCCCACGGGTATAGGCTTAAATGACGAATACGGTTTTTCCGATGTCAACTTGAAATTCTCTTGGGCTATCAACGAACATCATCGAATTACGGTAGCCGGTTTTGCCAGTCAAAGTGATTTTACCAATACGATTATCGATGATCTTCGACCGATCCAGCAGGAAGAGGCCCAGGAAGAAAATAATCGTGGTTTAAAAGCCAGTTGGAAAGCGACTTGGGGGGATCGCTGGCGCTCCGATACGTACGTACTTAACAGCGAATATAATTACAGTTACGATATACTCTTACGTCCCCAAGACGGTGTCGAAATGGGACCTTTAAACGAAGGCGAGCGCCGGAATAGCCTTTCCGAATGGCAAGCCAAAACCACGCTTACTTTTGCTGGCCCCTGGGGACATACGCTGGAAGGAGGTTATCAGTTTACACATTACGAGGTAGACTTCTCCGTATTGTCTTACCGTCGCAACGTCGATTCGGTATCTACAGTAGATATGGAGGTCATAGGAAATCACGGCGTATTTCTTACCCTTACAGGGGATCCAGAAAAGAAATTAGGTTATGAGCTTGGAGTGCGTGCTAATTCGCAGACCCAGGGTTCAAATATCTTTTGGGAACCGAGGCTGCGTTTGTGGTATCAGCCCAATGATCATTGGACTTTCCAGGTGCACAGTGGGCGTTATTTCCAATTTATCAGTCAGGTTACCCAGTTTGCGGGGGAAGAATTTGGGATGTTAACCCCTATGTGGCGTTTAAACGGCGGGAAGAGTGATCCGATCCTAAAATCGTGGCAGCATCAGCTGGGCTTTATTTACAATAAGAACGGCTGGGTGCTTGACGTACAAGCGTACCTGAAACGGTCTAAGGGGATCAGTCTCCTTTCCTTAGCGGATATACAAACGCTGGGCAAGAAATTTTTTATAGGCGATGCCCAAGCAGAAGGGATCGACTTACTGCTTAAAAAGCGGATCAAGCGTTACCGGACCTGGGTGTCTTACTCGCTGGGCAGTACGGAATTCCTCTTTCCAAATTTCTTTGATAAGACCTTTGCGGCTCCCTACGATATTCGCCACCAAATCAATTGGGTACACCTTTGGCAAGCTGGGGCCTGGGAATTATCCGCCGGTTGGAAATACCAAACCGGCCTACCTTTCAGCGAACCGGAAGCATTGATGATGGATCCCATGGGGCTTTTCCGCCTACGCTACGAGGAGATCAACGGTTCTCGGTTACCCGCCCAACACCAGCTGGACTTATCGGTCGTTTATCAATTCCACCCAAGTGCTCGGCAGCATTGGCAAGGCTGGGCCGGTATTTCTTTCCTAAATATCTACAATCGTCGGAATGTCTATTACCGGGGTTATTACCATTTTGGCCGGATGGGGGAGATGCGTCAGATTGGTTTTCTGGAGAAGAGCCAATTGGGCTTTACCCCGAACGCCGTGCTGCGTTTCCAGTTCTGAGTAGGAGGTGTGACCCGCGCGAGGCGGGTCCATGAATTGTGCGGCTGTCGGTCCGAGTATCTTTGGTATCAAGAATGTAGGATTGCTGGGTGGGTATGAGGTGAGACCCGCCTGGGCGGGTCCATGAATTGTGCGGCTGCCGATGCGAGGGTCTTTGGTATCAAGCCTGTAGGATTGCCTTGGGGGGTATGAGGTGAGACCCGCCTGGGCGGGTCCATGGCTTGTGCGGCTGCCGATGCGAGGGTCTTTGGTATCAAGCTTGTAGGATTGCCTGGGTGGGTAGGAGGTGTGACCCGCCTGGGCGGGTCCATGGATTTTGCGGCTGTCGGTCCGAGT
>JBCDIO010000393.1:0-4655 GCA_038748815.1 Bacteroidota bacterium | reverse complement strand
GCCAATAAAGGCACCGGACAGTGTAAGTTGTTCATCAATAATTGCACCTTCCAAAATAACACCGCTTTCCTTTGGGGCGGCGGGGTATACAATATGACTGGAAATGGCGGCCCGTTCGATTTGGAGATCGAAACGAACTGCAAATTTTCCGAAAATTATCCATCCGATATCAATAAGCAGGTTTACCTAGCAAATAAGGAATAATTACCATCCACCAAACACTCTGACCAGACTACTTTTTAACAAGTACTTTGTACTAATTCCTCGAAAAGTGTTTGCCCGGTCTTACCGGGACAAACACTTTTCTTTTTTGCGCCTATCCTAGCACAAAATGTATCTTTGGTTTTGAACTAATCTATTGGTGCAAGAACCTATTCACATATTAGAAGAGTACTGGGGCTACGAATCCTTTCGACCTCAGCAAGAGGATATCATCCGAACGGTCCTTTCCGGAGCCGATTGTCTGGCTCTGCTACCTACCGGCGGAGGGAAATCCATTTGTTTCCAGGTACCTGGGCTTAGTTTAGGCGGTGTAACGCTGGTTGTTTCTCCCCTCATTGCACTGATGAAAGATCAGGTGGCTCAACTCAATCAAAGAGGTATTGCGGCCGCTGCCCTGCACTCGGGTCTATCCTATGCCGCTATCGATCGTCTGCTCGATAATTGTGTGTTTGGACACACCCGTTTTCTCTATGTATCACCTGAACGGTTGCAAACGGAGATTCTGCAAGAACGATTGAAAAAGATGCCACTTTCGCTTATCGCGGTTGATGAGGCCCATTGCGTTTCGCAATGGGGCTACGATTTTCGCCCGGCTTATTTGCAGATTGCCGATGTCCGGGCTTTGGTACCCACGGTCCCCTTGGTAGCGCTTACCGCCACGGCTACACCCGAAGTAGCTCAGGATATTTTGGTGCAGCTGAAGATGGGAGAAGGCACCATTTTTCAATCGAGTTTTGCTCGCCCGAACTTAAACTACGTGGTACGTCCCTCGGAAGATAAGCTGATAAGCATCCAAACCATTCTGGAGAATGTACCGGGTTCTAGTGTGATTTATACCCGCAGTCGGAAGAAGACCAAAGAATTGGCCTACTGGCTGTATCAGCGGAAGGTTTCCGCAACGTATTACCACGCGGGCCTCGAGGCCGAGGAACGCCAAAAACGACAAGATGCCTGGATCAAGGGTAAGATCCGGGTCATTGTTAGCACCAACGCCTTTGGGATGGGCATTGATAAACCCGATGTTCGATCGGTCATTCACGCCGATGTACCGGATAATTTGGAGGCCTATTTTCAAGAAGCTGGCCGCGCAGGACGAGATGGAAATAAAGCCTATGCCGTGTTATTACACCAGGCGAGCGATCGGGTGCGTTTAGAAAAACAATACGAAGAAAGCTACCCTAGTTTAACTACCATTCGTCGAGTCTATCAGGCACTCGGATCCTACTGTCAGATTGCCAGAGGAGTGCGCCCAGACCGAAGTTTTGATTTTGACTTAGCTACCTTTTGTCAGAATTTTCAATTAGCCATTCTACCTAGCATGCATGCCTTAAAGGTGCTGGAACAGGCAGGCTGGATTATTCTTACGGACGCAGTTTTCTTACCTGCTAGCTTCAAAATACTCGTGAACCGAGAGCAATTGTACGATTATCAGTTGCGCAATAAGCAGTTTGATCGTTTGCTAAAGACCCTCCTACGATCCTATCAGGGGGCCGATAAACAAGCGGTACCATTACGGGAAGCCCAGCTAGCTCGATTCTTGGATGTCGAGCGCAAGGATGTGGTAAATGGATTACAGCAATTTCATCGCGACCAGGTTATTGATTATCGACCACCCAAAAATAAACCCCAATTGATCTTTTCCAAAGAGCGGGTTTCGACCGATGATTTGACGATCGATCAGGAGCGTTACCAATTTCGAAAACAAAGACATCGCCAACGACTGGATGCCTTATTAGAATACCTAGATAGCCGAAAATGCCGAACGCAATTTATGGCTCTCTATTTTGGTGAAAAAGGACTAGAGCCCTGCGGAAAATGCGATATTTGCCGCTCGAATAAGAAAGCTGCAACGCGCGACCAGAAAAGGGAACAATGGCAGCAGTTTGTATTAGAGCGTTTGCAGGAAGATGGCCCTCAACCCTGGGAGGCACTATTCTCATTCGCTCGCAATAAAGCTCAGCAAGAACTATTGCAGGAAGCAGTATCTTTCCTTTTACAAGAAGGCTTCTTAGCAGAGGATACTCAAGGCAAGTACCACCTGAGATAAGTTAAGCCAATGCCGAAAGTTATATTCACGGTTACGAACGATTTGAGTTATGATCAACGCATGCAACGGATCAGCAGCTCTCTTGTATCCGCGGGTTGGGAGGTCGTTTTGGTGGGCCGCCTTCGACCAAATAGTAAAACCTTACCGAATTTCCCCTTCGCTACCCAACGCTTGAAATGCTGGTTCGACCAGGGAAAGTGGTTTTACATCGAATACAATATTAGGCTCTTCTTCTGGCTGCTAAAACAGTCAACGGATGTTTATGGAGCCATTGACCTAGATACGATACTGCCTAATTTTTGGGCAGCCCGCTGGAAGGGAAAAGTTTGCACCTACGACGCCCACGAGTATTTTACGGAGGTGCCCGAAGTGGTGCGCCGTCCCCGGATTCAAGCCGTATGGGCGGCTATTGCTGATCGAACGATTCCTAAGTTGAAGTATTGCTACACGGTGGGGCCAGCGCTGGCCCGCATTTTTAGCGAGAAATACGGGGTTCCTTTTCGGGTTGTACGCAATGTACCCCAAGCCAAAGCACTGGCAGAAAGCCCCCGTCATTTACCGACTTCTGATCAACCGTTTATCCTACTATACCAGGGCGCATTGAATGAAGGGCGGGGGATCGAGTATCTGCTCGCTGCGTTGCCTCTTTTACCAGAACGGGTTCAGCTGTGGTTAGCCGGGGAAGGAGACCTGTCCCAAAGCTTGCGTGCTCAGGCTGCATCTTTAGGCTTAGCGGATCGGGCCCGGTTTTTAGGTTTTGTGCAACCGCACGATTTACATACCCTGACTCCAAAGGCCGATTTGGGCTTTAATTTATTGGAAAACAAAGGCTTGAGCTATTATTACTCCTTGGCTAATAAAGCCTTTGACTACGTGCAGGCGGGTATTCCTTCCTTGCAAATGGCTTTTCCCGAGTATCAAGCTTTACAGACGGAGCATCCCTGCTTTTTTCTGCTAGAAAGTCTAGATGCGCAACTCTTAGCGGAACAAATAAAGGAAATTCTAGAGCATCCTTCGGCCTATCAACAGCGAGCCAAAGCCTGTCTAGAGGCCGCCAAGTACTGGACCTGGGAGAACGAGGAACGCATTCTGCAAGAAGTCTATCGGGAAATTGCCCAAAGGCTTGCCTCTTAAGTGTACGTACCCGCCCGCTTTTTGGCCTGCCATGGTTTGGTTTGACTAGAGAAAAAAGCGCCGGTGATCAAATACTGATCACCGGCGCTTTTTCCTGCGGTACTCTTTGTTTTTTCCTAGAATCGGGCCGATACCCCGGCCAACACATTCAAACCAAAGGTCGGATACCCCTGCCAACGTTCCCGGCGATTGTTGGCCAGGTTGTTGATCTGTAGGAAACCACCAATATTATCGGTGAAGAAGTATTCGGCTCCTAAACTGATGTCAAATAGACTATTGAGTCGATCCGCTTCCCCGGCACTATTAATGAAGGGAACTCCATTCTCAAAGAAGAGCTCGGCCTTCACCTGTAATTGATCTTCCAGGGTGGTGTATATTAAGGTACCATTCACCGAAAGGGCTGGTAAATGCCAAGCCTTTTCCTGGGTGGTGGTATTGTAAATATTCTGATTGATGGTACCAACTACCGTCAAATCATCCAATAAATCAGCCGATACGGTTCCCTGAATATTGTAGATGGTTACGGTATCGTACAGCACGTCGAATCGCTGTCGGAAATTTACGGTATCGAGTGGTTCCGTTGGCAAGAATAAAGCAAGACCATCGGCCTGTTGATAGCCAAACTGACCCGAGTACTCCAAAATCTTAGCATCCCCTCGAATTCCAGCGTAGTAGTGTTGGAAACGGGTGTTTGCAATATCCAAGCGGGTGTTGACGAATGGGTTATACTCCGTCAGGGTCCGCATGGTGTTTTTTTGCAGTGTTCCCGTAGCTCCTACGAAAGGAATGATAAAGTTATTCGCCACGTTCACCGATACTTCCGCGTCAGGGAATACGAAAAATTCATCATCGTGACTTACGACATTCGCTCCGATCTTTGCTTTGAAGAAATCACCGTGGTAGGTGAAAGCAGGTTGTAGATAAAAGTTGTTTAGATTTTGTACGGCCGTATCCGAAAAACGGGTAAAGTCCGTCAGTAAGACTATATCAAAAGCGTGTTGTCCCTGAATCCATTTTGTAGCTTCTACTTCGATGTTGAATCCTAATTCCGAGGAAGCATAATCGTCGCTGAGGGTGTAAACATTCGCTCCTACATCGTAGTTGAAGTCCCCCACTGTCCGGCTTCCATTAAACAAGCTAAAATCGGCTTCAAAGAGGGAGTAACGCTGACGAACATCTAGTCGATCTACATTCAGATTCTCGGCCACCGAATCTACTAGGCTATACGCGTAATAGTAGAAGTCATTTGCCG
>JBCDIO010000392.1:0-4671 GCA_038748815.1 Bacteroidota bacterium | reverse complement strand
GACGCACTTGATCCTCTGCAATTTGGCCGATCCCAAAGTATTTAGTTTGTGGGTGAGAAAAATACCATCCACTGACAGCTGCCGCGGGATACATCGCGCAGCTTTCCGTTAGGAAGATGCCCGTATTTTCTTCGACATTCATCAATTCGAATAGTGTTCTTTTCTCGGTATGTTCTGGACAAGCCGGATACCCTGGGGCCGGACGAATACCTTGATATTTCTCCGCAATGAGTGCCTGATTATCGAGGGTTTCCTGTGGTACATAGGCCCAGAATTCTTTCCGCACCCGCTCGTGCATCCGTTCGGCAAATGCCTCTGCCAACCGATCGGCCAATGCTTTTAGCAAGATGGCATTATAATCATCATGTTCTGCCTCAAAGCGTTTAACATGCTCTTCGATACCAACACCGGCAGTTACCGCAAATCCACCAATATAATCTTGGAGGCCTGCTTCTTTTGGTGCAATATAGTCACTCAAACTAAGGTTCGGTTGACCGGGCGCTTTTTTGGTCTGTTGTCGGATATGATGTAATAAAGCTCTGACTTCCTTATTGGTTTCATCGGTATACACTTCAATATCATCTCCGATTGAGTTCGCCGGATAAAAACCAATGACTGCCTTAGCGGTCAACCAGCGTTCGTCGATGATCCGGCGAAGAAGGCTTTGCGCGTCATTAAATAACTTTTTGGCTTCCGTACCCACAATCGGGTCTTCAAAGATGGCCGGGTACTTTCCTTTCATTTGCCAACTTGAGAAGAAGGGGGTCCAATCAATGTAGTCACTTAATTCTTCTAGATCGTATTGTTCGAAAACCCGTTCACCGAGGAAAGTCGGCTTCGGTGGCTGATAATCAGCCCAGGAGATAGGTGCCTTATTTTTTTGTGCCTCTTCAATGGTTAGATACTTTTTCGTTGATCTACGGTTACCTCGTTGTTCGCGGATACGTTGATAAGCCGCACGGGTATCTAAAACAAAATCCGAATGGACATTTTCATCTTCACTTAATAACTGCCCTGCCACTCCAACGCTTCGTGAAGCGTCCAGAACGTGGATCACTGGCCCCGAATACTGGGGTTCGATCTTAACGGCAGTATGTGTTTTAGAGGTAGTAGCACCGCCGATCATCAATGGAAGCTTAAATCCTAGTCGTTCCATTTCTTTGGCGACGAATACCATTTCGTCTAAGGATGGTGTGATCAAGCCGCTTAATCCAATGATATCTACTTGGTGTTCTTGCGCGGCTTGTAGAATTTTGTTGGCGGGTACCATCACACCCAGGTCAATGATTTCGTAGTTATTACAAGCTAGAACTACCCCCACGATATTCTTTCCGATATCGTGTACATCTCCTTTAACGGTAGCCATCAAGATTTTTCCTTTGTTGATCACCTGGCCGGAGGCGGCTTTTTCCTCTTCGATATAGGGTGTCAGAATGGAAACGGCCTTTTTCATAACCCGGGCACTTTTCACTACCTGAGGAAGAAACATTTTTCCCGCACCAAATAGGTCCCCCACGATGTTCATACCATCCATTAATGGACCTTCAATAACCGATAGCGGCGAGGGGTACTTCACCCGCGCTGCCTCTACATCTTCATCAATGAACTCGGTGATTCCTTTTACTAGGGAATGCGACAACCGTTTTTCTACATCATTTTCTCGCCAAGAGAGATCTTTTTGAATGGTTCGGCCACCACCTTTCACGCGTTCGGCGTATTCGGTTAAGGCTTCTGTTGCTCCATCGTGTCGATTAAACAGTACATCTTCGACCAGCGTAAGTAGGTCCTTCGGTATCTCTTCGTAAATCTCGATCATTCCAGCATTCACAATACCCATGTCCATACCTGCGCGTATCGCGTGGAAAAGAAAAGCCGAGTGCATTGCTTCTCGCACTAAATTATTGCCACGGAAGGAGAACGAAATATTACTCACGCCGCCGCTGATCTTAGCTCCTGGACAGCATTCTTTTATTTGCCGGGTTGCTTCAATAAAGTTTACGGCATACTCATTGTGTTCTTCAATGCCCGTAGCGACCGCGAAAATATTGGGGTCAAAAATGATATCTTCGGCCGGGAAGCCCACTTGTTTTGTAAGAATGTTATAGGCTCGTTCACAAATGTCTACTTTCCGCTCGATGGTGTCGGCTTGTCCCATTTCATCGAAAGCCATTACAACGGTAGCCGCCCCATAACGGCGTACGATCTTAGCTTGGCGAATGAATTCTTCTTCTCCTTCTTTCAGAGAAATAGAATTGACGATACACTTTCCTTGCACACATTTTAGACCCGCTTCGATCACACTAAACTTAGAGGAATCGATCATGATTGGCAGGCGAGCGATATCCGGTTCGGACATGACCAAGTTTAAGAAATCGACCATTGCCGCTTCCGAATCAAGTAATCCTTCATCCATATTCACATCAATGATCTGAGCACCTCCTTCCACTTGGTGAAGAGCTACCGTCAGAGCTTCGTCGTATTCACCATTCTTAATTAGACGGGCAAATTTCCGGGAGCCGGTGACATTGGTTCGTTCTCCAACGTTGACAAAGTTGGTTGTTTCGTTGATAACTAGTGGTTCCAGCCCACTGAGCATTGTATTGGGTTGGATTGTTGGAAGAGCTCGAGGTACTACGCCAGACACTCCTTCGGCCATTGCCTTGATATGGTCTGGGGTTGTACCACAGCAACCACCGATAACATTGACTAAACCCGACTCCGCAAATTCTCGAATATAGGTCTGCATTTCTTCGGCCTCTTGGTCGTATTCTCCAAATTCATTAGGTAGGCCGGCATTGGGATAAGCACTCACGTAGCAACTCGCTACTTTCGAAAGAGCCGCTAAGTGGGGACGCATTTCCTGTGCGCCTAAGGCACAGTTTAGACCAATAGAGAATAAAGGAAGGTGGCTAACTGAGATCCAAAATGCTTCGGCGGTTTGTCCAGATAGCGTTCGTCCACTGGCATCGGTGATAGTACCGGAGACCATGATAGGCAATTGGATACCCCGTTCGTCAAACAATTGATCAATCGCATACAATGCCGCTTTGGCGTTGAGGGTATCAAAAATTGTTTCTACCAATAGTATATCGGAGCCCCCGTCTACTAAGCCCCGAGCTTGCTCGTAGTAAGCGTCTTTTAATTGATCAAACGAAATGGCTCGATAACCTGGATTATTTACATCGGGAGAGATGGAAGCTGTTCGAGTGGTGGGTCCCATTGCACCGGCTACAAACCGCGGCTTATCTGGATTTAAAGCTGTATATTTTTCTGCTGCTTTCTTGGCTACTTTCGCCCCCCACAGATTCATTTCGTAGGCCCATTCTTCCATTTCATAATCCGCTTGAGAAATGGAATTTGCTCCGAAAGTATTCGTTTCGATGATGTCGGCTCCGGCTTCCAGATAGGCACCATGAATCGCTTCGATGATTTCCGGTTGGGTGATACAAAGTAAGTCGTTATTTCCTTTTATATCTCGATGGAAATCGGCAAACCGTTCGGAGCGATAATCTTCTTCTTGTAGTTTATACTGCTGGATCATGGTTCCCATGGCTCCATCAATGACTAAGATTCGGTTGGCGATCGCCTGTTGTAAATTTTCGTTCATTGCGTTGGGCGATTAAGTTGCAAAATGCTTTCTGGTATTTTTTTACATCACTCCATTTTCTGAGTAAGGCCCAAAAATACCCTTGGTAATAGCCGTGTCGAATGTAGAGAACAACGATACGATGACAGAAGTTGCTCCTACATTGCGGCACAAGTTATTACATAGCGTATTTTTCTTCAAGCCTTTTGCTAGAGGCCGAAGAATTAATGACGCTTTAGTTACGACCGCGAGGGTCGTTTTAGAAATCCATATACACCTTAGAAATATTCCAGCGAATGCCTCCTCCTACGTAGCTAGTTAGGAGACTTCGACTTGGATCTTGACTAACTTTATCCCGTCTGAAGTATTCAATTTCGATATCGAAATTGTGGAATAAAGTGTAACGGGCTTCCAGCCCAATAATCGTTGTGCGGGCCGTAATGCCTTGCCCAATCACGACCCCGTCTTCAAGACGGTTGGTGAAAGCCGTGGGGACAATAATGTTACCTCCAAAATTAGTTTCTCCATCGTTTTCGCCAAACTCTGCTGCAATAAAACGGGCTCCAAACCACCATTTAGGATGCGGCTGATACTGTAAACGCACCAAGGCTTCCCGAAAATTCGCTCCTAGAGGATGGGCCAGAGGTTGGCTATAATTTGAATATATGGCCGAAGAATCTTTATGAGAATAGGTATAAGGCCTGACAATATTTATTTCTGCTTGTAAGTCTAGATGATCGATACCGAAGACATCGATGTATTTTAGACCAGCCTGAATTCCCCATTTATTGGCCCACCATTTACGGCGATTGAGGAAGAGTTCATCAAATTTAAACTCATCCAACATTAATTGCCCATAGAGTTGGAACCGTTTTAAGAAGTTCCAGCGGGCATTTAAGCCAATTAATACATTATCGGGGCTACCTAAAAATTGCTCTACAGTTCGGTATAAAATCACCGGATTCAAATATTGGAACTCAAAGGTATTTAGGCGAGAAAAGACCACTGCTTCGTAGAATCCTACGCTAAAATTGGGGGCTACATCATAATTGAGATAATGGGCAGCCAGGTACTTTTTAGGACGT
>JBCDIO010000391.1:0-4675 GCA_038748815.1 Bacteroidota bacterium | reverse complement strand
CAGGCGAGTTTAGGTACAGGCGAACCGTTTTTATAGAGTTTCCGCACCACCTTTCCCCTTTCTAACAAGCTCTTTCCTCGCTTTACAGCTTGGCGATCGGGCCAAATGATCCGTATTCAGGAGCCTTTCTTACCATTATGGCGTACTTAGGTAGAAACACGCCCCTCTGAGTTCCATACCAATCGGGTTCCAGCCGTTGTTTTTTCTGGAATAAACCAAACAACCCCCGCCATTTATCTGGCGAGGGTCTTTTTTATCGGTACTAATATTTTGGGCTACTTAGAAACCAAAACTAATGCCCAATAAGAAGTTCGTGGTAGCCTGTGGATAATATCCCACTGTAGCCGTACGTACACCTTCCACTTCAAAGACGTAAGACCACCCATTAGTCTCGTATAGGCTATTCAGCAAATTTCGCCACAGAAAATTCACTTCAACGGTATCCAACCATTCTGGATCAAACGAATACTGCAAACGCAGATTGCTAAAGAAATACGGATCAATTGTTGCATCCTCATTCCCCGTCACATCAATGTATTGCTTGCTCACATACTTGTTGAGCAAAGACAAGCCAAGCTGATGCTTTTCGGGCTGTTCCCAGACCCGGTATTCCAAAATCAAATCCCCCACAAAAGAAGGAGAAAAGGGTAATGGCGCATCCGCAATCTCTTCCTGAGCCTGCCCCAAGTAGTTGAAATCAGCATCGTAATCATCAAAGAAGGCCGTAAATCCTCCAATGCGATTCTGGCTGAGTGCCAAATTACTTCGAATGGTAAAGTGATTACCTAGGTTCCACTGCCCAGCTACCTCTAAGCCCAATCGATAGCTATCCGGTACATTCGTACGGAGCAATTCCCCAACCTCATTTAAAGCACCCGTCACAACCAACTGATCTTGGTATAACATATAGTATCCATTGATTGACACACCGGATGTTTTCCCGTTCCAGCGCCAACCTAGCTCCGTATCGTAAAGCCGTTCTGAGTTCGGACGATTCTCCGGGCTAGACCCCACAAAGTCGTTTCGGTTGGGCTCCCGATTACCGACTGCAAAACTGGCATAGGCACTCTGCCCCTCATTGATCTGGTAAAACACCCCGGCCTTAGGATTGAAAAACGGCAATTGTACTTGTTGCGTTACACTATTCAAATTGATATCAATCCCCAAGAATTCGTAATCAACCAAACGATATTGTAAATCCACAAATACGCTCAGTGGATCCGTAAGTTGATAGTTGAGTTTTGAGTAAATATTGAAATCGGTTTTGGTCGCATCGTTCTCATAATATCGATCACCAAGTTCACTATTCCCCGCTAGGCGGGCCCAGACAACTTCCCCGTAATGACCACCTAGATATTGGTTCCAGGCACCCCCTGTGGTCCATCGCAAGCGGTTCGACTTACTAGTATAGGCAGCACTGAAAGTTCCCCCGTAGAAATGGTTATCCAACCATAATCGACGGATCAAATCACTGGTCTGAAGAACAGTATCCGCAACAGCAACACCTTCAATTTGATAATCCGGTAGGAATTCCCCCGCTTTATACTGCTCAAAATGCCCCAAACCACGGGTGTAATGAGCCGCCAAATTGATATTCCACTGTAGACTTGCTTGCAGATTATACAGTAATTGATAATGGGTCTGCATATAATTATCAACCTCATTATCGTGGGGTTCACCCGCCTTTTCTGTACCAGCTGTATTAGTGGTCCGCAAATCCGGATCATCAATCAAGGACTGATCTACCCCGTACCACGCTTGGTATGTAATCTCGTGGCCACTAAATACATTGAATCGTAATAGAGAACGATCTCCAACGTAGGCTCCAGAGAAGTAAAAGGATTCCAGATCAGCCGTTGCCCGATCGATGTACCCATCCGAGTTGATACGCGAAAGCCGCCCGTCTAAGGTAAAACGCTCATTCAAAAGTCCACTCCCAAACTGTACATTGGCTTTAGTCGTATTGAAAGAACCGATCGTACCCGCTACCCGTGCGTAGGCATCTTTCTTCAGTTTCGTCGTATTCAAATTGATCGTACCACCAAAAGCACCTGCGCCATTAGTAGACGTACCGACCCCACGCTGAATTTGAATATCGTCCGTGGAAGAGGCAAAATCCGGAAGATCCACCCAGAAAACCCCCTGTGATTCTGCGTCATTTAAGGGAATTCCATTAATTGTTACGTTGACTCGAGTTGGATCGGAGCCCCGTATCCGAATCCCGGTGTAGCCAATTCCGGTACCGGCGTCTGACGTCACTACAGCACCCGGTGTCCATTGCAATAAAAAAGGAACATCCTGCCCCAGGTTATTTTCCTCAATCTGCTCTTTGTCCAGATTGGTGTAGGAGAATGGAGCGTCTTTCCCCGCCCGAGTCGCACTGACGATCAATTCGTCTATTTCAATTACCAACTCGGTGAGTTGAACGTGCATTAAAGTTTTCCAGGTTCCCTCTACGACCTGCGTTTTACGAACCTCGTTTTCGTACCCTACGTAGCTGAATCGGAGGGTATAATCGCCGGGGGCCAGCCCTTCAATGGTGTAGACTCCGTTGTCGTTGGCAGCGGCTCCTCTCCCATTCTCTAAAACCAGCACCGTAGCTCCAGGCAAAGATTCTCCCGCAAGATCCGTGATCTGACCAGTAATCGTTCCTTGACTCCACACACTACCACTCAGTAGTAGACAGAGTCCAAATAGTACATGTTTGAGCATGTTTAATAAAAATTTAGATGATGTAGTGATCGCTCAAGGGGTTAGAGCAATCGTTAACACAACATCCCATTTGTTCCAGACGGAACATTGGCATCCCTTCCCGGAATTACCCGGACAGGTTCCATGGGTATGATCTCAGCCATTCTGACTTGCAGAAGTAGGCACCCCATTTGAGTTGAAGCGCAAACATACACCACTTTTTTGGATTGGAAAAACCCTCCTTTAATTGTTGCGCTAATCAGACGCACGAAAATACGGAGCCTCCGATTCAAGGGAAGAAAGAAATTGACTTACCAAATCTTGCCGCTGCCTAATAGCCCCTTTAACTTCTAAGAATGGTACCTTTAGGGTATGGAGGTGTTGCAAATACAGCTCGTAAAGCTGATCCCGATGCTCGGGATGTTCTCTCAGCGGATCGTATTCCCAAGGAATGTCCGTACCGCAGAGAATAAAGGCCGCATAGGGTTTTTCGGCTAATCGATCCAGGATAAAAGAACTACACTTTCCGTAGCGGACTTCTGACCATACCCGTAAAACCAATAAGCCAGTATCACAAAACAAGTAGTTACGGGCCCGTTCCTTGTAATCTTCTTCCCACTGAATTTGTCCTTGCGCTATCTTCTCCAGATCTTCGTACCGGTAGTCGCGATGCAGGCTAGCCAGATACGTTCTGGCGTACTCTGGCACCCAAGCCGTGTTATAATGCGTGGCTAATAACTGTGCCAAAGTCGTTTTCCCAGTAGACTCTGGCCCCGTAAATACGACTTTTGGACGTGATCGAGGCTGCAAGATGTTTTCTTTAACTGAACAATATTTTGTTACGCTAAACCAGGAACTACTAACGTTTGTTTCCGACAGTGTAGCCACTTAGATACACCAACCCAAGCTACGCTTTTGGGTCAGAATGAGGCTAGGCAAAAAATTACATTGATACCGCTCCAAACCATCCTATGCACGATATAGAACCACATTATCAATGGCGCGATAAATATATCGCTTCCGAGGATTCCAGATCGCCTTTCTACCAAAGGCAGTATAACGAATTTCAGTTTACCCAAAAAATCTACAACTATTACATTCATCCACAATGGGATGCTTTCGGCTCTCCCACCCTCTATTCTAAGATTCTTTTCACCGACTACGACGAAGGCTACACCATTATTGAGTTATTGGGAGAATGGAATGACGCTTTGCA
Source organism: Bacteroidota bacterium (assembly GCA_038748815.1). Lineage (GTDB taxonomy): Bacteria > Bacteroidota > Bacteroidia > Chitinophagales > Saprospiraceae > JBCDIO01. The sequence goes on along the minus strand of JBCDIO010000391.1, from coordinate 768 downwards.
GAATGACATCATGTTTCTGAAACGGAACATCATTGACCAATTAGCCGGTCACCGGGTCAATAAGTTTCTGATCATTTGTGATAATGTGCTCAATTTTCACGGCTCAGATGATTGTTACTACGAAGAATGGTACGAAGATGTACGCGACGAAGATGGCTGGATCTGTTTTGCCAACTTGCTGGATCACGTAGAAGATGAAATGCGGATCACCAATATCCACCATTTTATAAATTTAGGAGGATTGTTCAACCAGTTGAGCTGGCGAACCCAAAAGCCGCAAAATCTATTCTTAGCGATCAATATGGCGGTAGAGGAAGGGGAAACTCGATTATTACCTTGATTATCGTAATTTTGTGGTTGACCCTTATGCGGTCTCCATTATTAGATCAAAAATAAATCCTTGTCGCATAAATCCGGTTTCGTAAACATCATTGGGCGACCTAACGTAGGTAAGTCAACCCTTATGAATGCCTTGGTGGGTGAACGGATGTCTATCATCACGAATAAGCCACAAACCACTCGCCATCGAATTATTGGGATCTTAAGTGGAGACGACTTCCAAATTGTCTTCTCGGACACCCCTGGTTTCATTGAAGACCCCAATTACAGTATGCAGCACAAAATGAACCGTTTTGTGCACTCTACCTTTGAGGATGCTGATCTCATGCTTTTTGTTTCCGAAGTATCCGAATCCTACGATCAGGATGATCTGTTATTCTCTCGCCTGTCCAAAGTTAAGGTGCCTATTTTTCTGGTTTTAAATAAAAT
>JBCDIO010000390.1:0-4681 GCA_038748815.1 Bacteroidota bacterium | reverse complement strand
AGACGGTCTTGGAAATTCGATGGGTATTTTTGCTCCTACCATTCGCTACCACCATGGGACTTTTTACATCATTACAACTATGGTAGGGCAGGAAGGTAATTTTATCATTACCGCCAAAGACCCCACAGGACCCTGGAGTGCTCCTGTATGGATTAAAGATGCTCCCGGGATTGATCCCTCCCTTTTTTGGGACGATGATGGTAAATGTTACTATACCGGAGCGGGAATAATTGATGGATCAAAAGGAGAGTGGCCCGGTAAAAATGGTGTTTGGATGCAAGAAATTGATCCGGATAAAGGAGAACTGATTGGTGCTAAAAAACAACTTACTTATGGCCACGCGGCAAACGCTCGCTGGGCGGAAGGCCCGCATATCTATAAAATAGACGATGAATACCTTTTACTGATTGGCGAAGGCGGCACAGGAGAGTACCACGCTGTAACCGTATTTAATAGTAAGAATATTTGGGGGCCTTACGTCCCTAATCATGCTAATCCAGTAATGAGCCATCGTCACTTAGGCGATACCCATCCGATCGGGCAAACGGGGCATGCCGATTTGGTACAGACCCAAACAGGAGAGTGGTGGAGCGTACTGTTAGCTAAACGGAAAGTAGACGGCTACACTACTTTAGCTCGAGAAACCTTTTTAGCTAAAGTAGAAATGACTCAACAAGAGTCAGGGGTAACGCCGATTTTTAATCCAGGTGTTGGCCTATTGCAATTCGAGCAAAAGCGGCCCAATCTATCATGGACGCCAGTTAACGAACCGCCCCCTAAAGTTGAATTCCATAAAGAAATTAGTGGTGATTGGAACACCTTAAGAACCCCCAAGACCGAGTGGTATCAGGTGAAAAATAATCATCTAGAACTCAAGTTGAGACCCCAGACGCTTGAACAACTAACGAATCCATCCTTTTTGGCGAGAAGAACTAAGCACCATAGCTATAAGGCTAGCACAAAAATTACTTTTAGCGGGGAGAAAGAAAATGAGCGTGCTGGCTTAGCGGTGTACCGCAGGAATGGGAATAATTTTCAGCTGTTGAAGCGGAAAAACGACCTGGTTTTAATCAAGGTATTTCAACAAGATAATACGGGGCCAATTACCCAAACAGAAGTTGCCCGCATCCCATACCGCAAGGAATCTGTGGTACTACATTTGCAAGTGGATGGCATTAAAGCCCAGTTTAGTTACGGTGAAACCATTGATGATTTAACCCCCATCGGTGAAGCCCAGAATTACGCCATCCTTTCCGATGAGATTGCACAAAGGTTCAATGGAGTATACGTCGGGATGTACGCAACTTCTGCTGGAAAAGATAGCGCACAAGAAGCAAAATATAGCTGGTTTTTATACGAGGGGAAATAGTTTAGCTAGTTTAAGGTTCCTGTTACCTCTTAATATTTGCTTGCCCAAAGTGGTCCGTGACTGCTATCGTTCAGACGATCGCAAGCACGTATGGGGTTGGGGTGGGCTTGAATGATGCCATAGTTGTTTGAGCATTGAGGGCTTACTTATGGAGTTTTGAGGTGGTCTCCTAAAACCGGTACCTTAAGCCAGCTAAAATTCGCCAGTACCCATAAGGTCGGTAAGCCCTGCTTTCCACTTCATCGAAGCTAGACCAGCGTTTGGTAAAACTCCAGGAGGCCGTCCAACACCACCGTTCTTTCCATTCGTATTGAACGTTACCCGCAAAGGTGGCATAACCGTAAATCAACGGTAGCTCCGTTTCTCCAGGTTCGAGGAAGGGATTTTTCCGGTAGGCGAATACGGTGCGTCCGTTTACTTCCCACTTCTCTTTTTGATAACCAACCTTGAGGCTTGGTTCGAGCTGCCAATACTGTAATCGGTCTTCTTCACTTTGTCGGCGGGTCCATTCTAAGGAAGGGCTTAGGGTCCAGTCTTCTCCCAGATCGTAACTAAGTTCTGTGTCAAAGACTAAGTATTGCATGTCGTAGAGGTTGAACGCTTCTAAATCCTCTTCTTCCTCGGTTTCTTCAGCTAGAAAACGCTCTCTTTCGTACCACCTTCTTTGGTATTTGAGGGTAGTCGTCCAGCGTTGTAGATGATCTTTGTTGTCAAAGCGGTAACGGTGGAGAAGGCGGAATTGGGTGGCGTCATACCGTAAGGAGGAGGTTTCGGTTGGCTGGTAGATTTTATGGGACTTCCCAATTTCAAGTTTTAGCCAGTGAGCTCTATTAGGGCGCCAACTAAGACCAACTAGGTAATCTAACTGCCGGTAGGCATTGGGCAAAGTAAAAAGGTCTTCGGCGACATCGCTTCCCTGGCGGTTTTTCACGCGCCATCCGCCCTTTTGGTATCCCGTCAGCTTTTTCGTAAAACGGTGTTCAAAAGATTGTTTAAGGGAAATATCCACCTCATTAGCGGGCTGGAGTGATGGGAAAAATTGTCCTCCGATGTCACTGGCGAAGCCAAGCCGTTGTTGCTTCCATTTTTTCTCCCAGTCTACGGTAAATTCTGCTGCCGTTACGGCTCCGGATTGCAACAACTGAGTTGGGGGCAAACTTTCGTCTCCCGAAGGATTCCAGCTTGCCGGATTTCTGAAAATATTGTGGATATAGCCCTGTTGGAGGGAAAAGCTAAGGTCGGCCTGGGCGGCCAACGAAAGGTGGAGCAGCAGGCAAATCCCGCAGGTTAGTTTCTTCACTATGGTGTTCCTTTAGGTAAGTCTTAATTTTTGGCGATTACGGTAGGTACGGGGATTTCTACTACGATTTCTACGGCTGCCTTATCCAACCGTTGTTGCAGAAAGTGTTGGCTTAGGGGGATGCCTACTAATAGGAATAAGAGTAGCGCTAAATAGGGCTTAGCAGATTGTTGAAGGTTCATGGAATGATCTTTTAAGTGAAAGTATTTTTGAGCTTACTGGAGTACTTCGGAGAAGGCTTGGTGGGCCAGAACGGCCTGTTTTAACCCAGTTTTATTGACCTTTTGGATGCTTAATCCTGGACGAACATTGACTTCCATGACCAGCGGGCCAAGTCTTTGGTCCAAGACAATATCTACCCCCAGGTAGCCGAGTGGAAAAGCATTAGCGGTAGCGATTGATAGTTGCAGCAGCTCCTCCCAGTAAGGGATGGGCTTGTCTTTTAGCGGGCTTTGGTTGTCGGGGTGTACGTCGTGGTACTGCTGTCCGTCGTAGCCTTGGGTTAATACCCCTCGCTCCATGTCGATGCCTATACCCAGCCCTCCCTGATGCAAATTGGCTTTTCCGTCGGATTGATCCGTGGGGACGCGCAGCATGGCCATCAGCGGAACTGACTGCAATAGAATGACCCGAAAATCGGGCACCCCCGCAGGATAGATCTCCTGAAAAAAAGAGTGGGGCTCAATGCAGTATTCAATTAAAACACGGTCCTTACTGCCCAGCGAATAGACCCCCATAATGATGTTGGCCATATGCTGAAAGATGAGGGATTCATCTACTAACTTACCGCTGCTCATCCACTTGCCCGCAGCGTTCTTTTTCAGGATTTTTATACCGCCACCACCACTGCCATTTGCTGGCTTAATGGCAATTTTTTCATAGACCTGTACACATTCCCAACCAGGGGCGATATCACCGATTCGCTCAATAATAGCATAGGTGCTGGCACAGGCGATTCCATGTTCCTCCAATACCTTTTTCGATAATATTTTGTCATCCGCTAGTGAGTAATCCTTGCGGTGGTTATAGCGGTAGACCAGAGCAGCATTTCTTTGATTAATGCCGATAACTTGCTGTTTAATGGTGAATCTGTTTTTCAGAAAATCGAACATAGACGCATAGGTTAGTCCGTTCATTGCCTACACCACGATGGAGGGGCAGCAATGAATAGAGAGATTAGAAAATGTATTAGCTAATTCGGGATTAGCTCAGGACCCAGTTAAAGCGATGATACTCCGTTATCCGCAGGCCAATCCAGCGACCAAGCAGTAAGACTACGGCAATTAAAATGGCGTAGGTTTCGGGGAAGGTGAGGAAATAACCGGTTAAAAAATCCGCAGTAAAGATTATGTAACAGCAAAAGGTAACCACGAGTGTTTGCAACTGCAGTTGAACCGCCTCTTGGTAGCCATCTTCCACAATGGTGCGGGCAAAACGTTCTGCGGCGATCGTAAGGACTATGATGGGAAAGAATACCATCGCACTAAGTACTTTATTGCTGGTGCTGATCCCTGCGTAGGTGAGCAATAGCAAAGTACTTACCATCGCAATGAGCAGAGCAACCATCCGTGGGGTGTAGAGCAATCCCCATCGTTCCATAGGGTAATGGAGTATTCCTACAATGGTGATCAATAGGCAATAGATAATTACCCCGTAAATAAATCCTACGTCCGCCATGGCCATTGCAATGATGGCCGGAAGGAATACCCCAAAGGTCTTGAGTCCCACTACGTTTTTGAAAAGGGCCACGATCAGCACACATAGGGGCAGGAGGAGCACCAATTTCAGTAACGAAAGAGGAAGATTTGCGTGCAGTGGTAAAGCCCATAGCGTGTAGGCCGATTTAATGGTGTCCGCCAGATAATACGCTTTGTCAATGGTGTATTGATAACCAAAACCAACGTCAGGACTGTGAGCGATTAAGAAATGATCGCCTTTGTACAGCTCTAGGTAGTTTTGTGGAAGGAAGGCAAAATGCCCGTTCAGTGGATCAAAAGGTACCCAATGGCCGT
>JBCDIO010000389.1:0-4687 GCA_038748815.1 Bacteroidota bacterium | reverse complement strand
CTTCGGAGATGGAAGCCCCAATAGTACTGTGGATGATCCCAACTATTCTTACCCTACCCCTGGAACCTATACCCTAGAAGTGACCGTGACCAACGAATGCGGATCGGATACCTTTAGCCAAGAAATAGAAGTGGTCGGCCAACCCGAAGCCAATTTTAACTTCACTTTAGATCCCGACCCTGCTTGTGAACCGGTCATCGCTAGCTTTGAAGATCAGTCTAACCAATGGAGCAATACCGTTTGGGAGATCCTCCCTAATGATTCTTTGGCCTGGTGTTTCACCGATCCCGATATGTCGATCGCTACCGACAATATTGAAATTGAATTCAAGCTTCCTGGCACGTACACTATCACTCAGACCGCGAGTAATATTTGTGGAAGTGTGAGCCTTACGGAAACCATTGAAATATTTGAAACCCCCGATATCAACCTCGTACAACCGGACATATTCTGTGATCCACTCACCGTTTGTGTAGCCGATCTCAACGTTCAGCTTTTAGGCTCCATAACGTCGGTTGAGTGGTCGTGCACGGGATGTACCAGTGAATCCGGTAGTGGCGATAGCTACTGCGCGACCTTTGACGACAATGGAACCATGACCGTAACCACCATGGGGCCCTGTGGGACGCTTTCTGAAACGATAGACATTACCATCGCCGGAAATGAGCCGATCTCTTTTGGCAATTCTCCAACTACGGTTTGTCAGAATGCGGATCCTTTCTTTCTGGACATTAGCCCTGGGGGAGGCAGCTGCTCCTCGACCAACGCCGCCTGTGCCCTTATCGATAATTGCCAGATTGATCCCAGTTGTCTAACCCCCGGTCAGTCGTATACCTTTACGTACTCGGCCGGTACGACCGAATGCCCCAATACGGCAGATTTTACCATAGAAATTCTCCCACCATCAGCGGTCGAATTAGATCCAGAACCTGCCGCCTGCGATGCCTTAGTGTATACGCCCTCGGTGGATTACGTGGGAACGTTCGGTTCTTATGCTTGGACCTTTGAAGGGGCAACCCCAAGCACCTCTACCGATCCGAACCCCAGCAACATTGCCTTTAATACGCCCGGCGACAGCCTCCTAGTAACCATTACCGCCTTCGGTGGAGAATGTGGAGACGCTCTATCCGATACGATCTACATAACGATTCAGGAGGATATAGTCCTAATGATTGATCCCATTCAACAACCTCTTTGCTCCGAGTCGGCCCCTATTCAGCTAACCGTCAATGGAACGGGTGGTAACTGGTCCGGCCCGGGGGTCGATGCTAATGGAATTTTTGATCCAGGCTCGGTAACTCCCGATAATACCTATACCATTACCTATGCGGAGGACAATGAAGCCTGTAGCCCCGAAACCAATATTACGATTGAAGTAGTCTCTTCGGAAGCAGTTAGTGTTGATAGTTACGTGTTTTGCACAGATAGTAGCCCCCAAACCCTGGAAGCGACCCCAGCTGGGGGTACTTGGTCAGGAGCTGGAATTACGGATCCTATATTAGGAACTTTTGATCCGGCCATGGTTCCAGCCGGGACAACCACTCCAGTAACCTATCAATTTACCGATGCCAATCTTTGCCCAGTAACCGCAACTACCAATATTCTCGTAGAAGCACTCCCCGTGCAATCTTTTCTGAGTCCTTTGGAATTATGCCTTACCGATACTGACATCCAACTCCCTTTAGCTAGTAATTACTCCGTTGATTCTTTGGGAGGTAGCACAACATGGTCTGGACCAGGCGTCCTAGATGAGAATGGCCTATTCAATCCAGTTGTGGGTGGCTTAACCACGGGTAGCTATACCATTTTTATGGCGTACGAACGCGGCGATTGCAGCATCTTAGATAGCCTAGAAATTATCTTATCCGTTCCACCAGAATTAGTGATAAGTCCCTCTGATACCTTAGTTTGCATAACGGATAGTACGTTAGCACTCACCACCAATTTGACCAACGGAGTATGGTCTGGCCCAGGAGTAGACCCCAGCACCGGGATCATCAACTTGAACGACGCTGGAGAAGGCGTATTTACTTATACGTTCGTATTTGCTCCCGACCAACCCAGTTGTAGCCAATCGGATAACCTCACAGTTGAGATCATTGACCTTTCTAACGATATTAACGCCGGTACGAATCAATCACTCTGCCAAGGCCCCGCAACGTATACGTTAAGTCCAGCAGTCCCCTCGGATGGGCTCTGGGATGGCCCTGGCATTATAAATACGGCAAACGGAACCATTGATCTGAGTCAATTGGAGCTCGATGTACCAAACACATATACCTATTGCATTGAAAGTACCCAAGTAGAAGCCTGTTCCGCTTGTGATCAAGTAAGCTTTACCCTACTTAGTAACCCTGCTGCGGGTTTTGAAATTGACGGACTCCCCTGTTTAGACGAATCCATCGTTTTTTCGGATACGAGCACCAATGGCCAAGCCGTTTTTTGGGACTTTGGAAACACCGATACCAGCACTGATCTGAACCCCAACTACAGTTACGGAACGCCTGGCAACTATACCATTACCATGATTGCGGAGAATAGTAATGGCTGTCAAGATACCATTACCCAGAATATTGAAATAACCACACCACCCGTCAATAATTTTACCCTAGACAGTTTAGAGGGCTGCGCTCCTTTTACTGTAAGTGTCAATAATAATAGCTTTGGTAATCCCATTGAGCAGCAATGGTTTTTGGATGGGACCCCCATTGATGATCCAAACACTACCCCACTGATTCTAGATAGCGTCATTACGGATTCTATCTTCGTTTTAAGTCTGGAAGTATCCAACTTTTGTGCCACCATCACTGAGTCGGTGGACCTTCTAGTACACCCCTACCCATTGGCCAATTTCGGTATAAATGTGGATGAAGGTTGTTCACCATTACCTATTGAAATTGCGGACGTCACCCTAGGGAACCCCGAAACACTCTTTTGGGATTTTGGAAATGGAAATACCTTTTCGGGGCCAAACCCACCCGCTCAAGAATATACCACTACGGATTCAACCATCACCGTGTATACGATCACTTTGACCGCATCCAATGAGTGTGGTACCACGACCATTCAAAAGGATATTACCGTTTTTCCACCCAACGTAGAAGCGTTCATTGAGCTGGATACACTAGCTGGGTGTCAGCCCTTTTTGGTAAGTCCGGCTAGTTTTTCTACTCCCGGGGCCGATGTCTCTTGGTGTTTTATTAGTCCATCAGGAGTCGTAGACTGTTACAATGAGATAGCTCCTACGGTCAGCTTAGAAGAGGCGGGAGAATATACTATCATTCTAACGGCGGCCAACTGCGGGGCAGACACCGATACAGCTTACATAGAAGTTTTACCCGCTCCGGAGGTCTCCTTTACCCATCCTGCTGAAATCTGTTTAGGCGATACCGTCTTTTTTGAGAATACCTCATCGGATACAACCAGCTACTTCTGGGAGTTTGGTAACGGAGATACCTCCACGCTGGTCAATCCATTTTATGTATATGACAGTGCGGGAGTCTATACGGTAAGCTTAACTGGATTTTCCTTCTTAAACGATTGCCCAACCGTTACAATTAGTACCATCACGGTAAATGGACTCCCCGAAGCCGCATTCACGGTTGACACCTTAGACGGCTGCCCTCCTTTCGCCATACAATTTACGAACGAAAGCATTGGGGCGAATAATTACACTTGGGATTTTGGGGATAATAGCCCTCTCAGCTTTGCAGAAAATCCAGTACACATTTTTCAAGAATCGGGAGACTTCACCGTAAGCTTAGTAGTCTTCGATTCCAATAATTGCTTTTCGGATACGACTACTCTTAATATTTTCTCCCATCCTTTGCCAGAAGCAAATTTTACCTATGACGCCAACGTGCTTTATTGCGCTAGATATGATTCCATTTTCTTTGAGAATATTTCCACCGGAGCCATTGACCAATTTTGGGTCTTTCAAAACGATACTTTTTTCACCCAAGATCTCGTATTACCCGTAGAGGATCCAGGGGATTTCCAGATTAGCCTTACGGTGCAAAATGTTTTTGGCTGCACCGCTACGACCACCCAGACCTTTTCGGTGGCCGAGTCACCTCTAGTGGCTTTCGATCCGTCCTCGGCTATGGGGTGCGAAGACTTATTGGTTAGTTTTACGAACAATGCCCAGTTTAGTGACTTTTTCACCTGGAATTTCGACGGCCAGAATACCTCCACCCAGTTTGAACCAAGCTACCTATTTACCGAACCGGGCACCTATACAGTGCAACTCATTGGTACGAATACCAATGGTTGTCCGGCCGATACTTCGGAAGTTGACATTATAGTATGGCCTAAACCGCAAGCCATATTCTCCTTCGAAAAGGATTTTCTATGTGGCACTCCCGTTGTTGTGCAATTTCTAAATCAATCGATAGGGAATGTTGGTAACGAATGGTCCTTTGGCGATGGTAATGTATCCATCCAAGTCGAACCCGATAACGAATATCTTTTTCCAGACTTGTACGATGTCGTTTTAGAGGTAGTTTCTGACATGGGCTGTCGGGACACCGCCCAGCAAACCATTGATATTTTTGGCCAGCCACAGGCCTTTATCTCCCTGAGCGATACGATTGGTTGTGAACTCCTAACCGTAAGCCTCGGTAACAACTCCGTCGATGGGCAGACCTACCTTTGGACGGTAGAAGGGATAGGAACTTTTCCGGTACAG
>JBCDIO010000388.1:0-4689 GCA_038748815.1 Bacteroidota bacterium | reverse complement strand
GCCGGTACAACTTAACGATGGATCTTACCGCTATTGTCGATTGAACGATAACTTTCAAATTGAGATCTACGACGAAAGCTTCTCTACGTTAAATCTGGTCAGCTTACCAAACCTTGGCGTTGATGTAACCGCACGAATTGAGCAGCTGGGTACTTCTATTTTTGATACAGATGATGGTTTAGAGTTTGCCGTTTCCTCGTTTGACGCCGCGTATCCTGGGCTGATGTATTGGCTAATTGACGAAGATGGATCGGTGATCTTTAACCATGAAGGCAATTTGATCGTAGTCAACCCAGAGGACGCCGATCCCTCCTTTTTTACCGTGAGTACGAATTTTCAAAATGAATCTACATTCACTATATATCGAGGGCAAAATCAAGAAATCATCAATTCCGTAGAGCTTCCTTTTGGAGATATATTCTTTGCCTACAATTTGCCAGTAGTTGGTCCTACTTACTTTATTTCTCAGCGGGATCCTGAGCGTATTGAGGCATTCGATCAGGCTTTCAATTCTTTGTTTGTGCAAGAGAATACTTTTCAACTGGAAGAGGATGAAAATCTCTTTATCAATGGGGCTACCTACGATCGTTTTGGAAGTGGCGGTGTCGAATTTTTAGCCGAGATCTTGGGGCCTGATAACGTCCAGGAAACCTTTCTTTTATCGGAGAATGGACAAGTATTATTTTCTACGGGATTTGCCGAATTCCTGCAGATTAACGAACTGCCCGGGCTCCAGCCAAAGCTAGTTGGTAATATCTTTCCATTGACGGTCAATGTATACGGAGGAGACTTCGATCTTAGTACAAAGAGCCTGCAGACTCCAACTTATTCTTTGACCCTTTTACCTAATCCCGCCCATGCCGAATTAAATTGGCGAGCTGATCTTTCGGTAGAAAAATACGAAATCTGGGATGCTAATGGCGTATTACAATCCTACGGTCCAGTGAATGGCAATACGCTGTCGATTGAGGATTTGAGCTCCGGGTTTTATATCATTCGCCTGCGGGGAGAACAAACCTGGCAAGGTTCTTTTGTGAAGAACTAGTTACCAATAATCGGCACAGACAACCTCGGCTTCATCTCCAATGAATAGGGGCCCACAAAGTGCGCCGCTCCAAGGGCTAGTAACGGTAAAGTCTAAGTAAAAACTATCTCCGTTGCTAAGCTGAGCGGTATCTAGAAAATTGGGTAGGTCTAGGAGAATGAGTGCCTGACCCGTTTCGGTAGTGGCTCCAATGCCTAGATCTCCACAGACTAAGTTCGCTCCGTAGTAATAGGCTTTACTACCGCAGGATTGTATACAATCCATACCGGGGAGGTCTTCTTCTTGTGTACACGCCACGGCGGCGCTAAGGATCAAGATGCCTACAATGAATTTATACATAGCTTCTTTTTGAAGCATCGACGGGCTCTGCTTCCCAAAGGGTTGGGTAGACAAAGAGGAGGTTGGGAGCTAACCAAGACCTTTGATACTTCTAAAAAAGTACTATATTTAGTCGCCTTCTCTAAGATCAGAAAAGCCTTTCTGGTCGTCGGATCTATCTCTACATGCATTGGTTGTCTTTGGGGCAACCTTGATAGTCATTTGGTTGGCCCGTCTATGTCTATCACTGTAAATACCTAGTGATCTCTCTTTCGAATCCTAATTGATAACCCATATACCTAAATGAAAGTGGTATGAAACATTCTTTACTATCCATGACGCTGGTGATGCTGACTTTTTGCTCTTTGCAAAGTCAGATCGAATTGGAGTTTACCTACCCCTCGCCCAATGTTTTTAGGACTATTTTTCCTTTTACTGGAGAACGGTATGTCTGGCGGGATGCCCAACCTGGTGTCTTTGAATTATACGATAAAAACCATGAGCTAGCAGAAATTTTTGATGCTAATATTGAAGAAGCAGAGCTGCAATATGTCAATTTTCTTTCGGAGGGTATTTATTCATCAGATCCGGGTATCTACACCATTGCCACTTACCAATTAGATAACCAAATTCAAACGCGGATTTTAAATCAAGATATGGAAACCGTTTTTACAGGCGCGGGAGCGGGCAACCTATTTGCGCTTCGTAAAAGTGACGATAGTTATCTGCTGAACTACTTCGTACAGGATGGCCCCGAGTTTGATGTAGAGTTGTACTCGGTACCAGACTACGATCTTGTTACGGTGGTACCCAATGTAATTAGTCCCTTACGGCGAGTCCGATTGGATGATGGTAATGTAATTTTCTACACGCAAAATAATCTAAACCAAGTCCTGCTGTTCAATGAAGACCTTGAGCCTATTGGTGCTTTCCCGATCGCAGTTGAGCAAGGGGAATTGGCTATATTGGGACAGGGATATCAAACGATCTTTGATGATGATTTTTTAGTAGAATTTGTTGTAATTAAGATAAATACCCTTAACGGAGACTTTACCACCCAAGTTATTGAGCAAACGGGGCTAGTGGAATTTTCCACCGATAACTTTCTAGCGCTTTATGGAGGGTTGGATGAGGGCTTTTCTTTCTACACCGCTACCAATAGTGTTGATCCGAGTGTTTTTAGCGAGTATGAAGTTTATGCAGCAAAGAATTTTGTGCTGGAGACCACATACCCCGCCGATGAAATTATTTCTTTCTTAGGGCAGGTATTAGAAGAAAGTGGAAAGTCTAACATCATTATGCGAGAAAACCCTCTGCGCATTGAGCAATACGATGCCGATCATAATCTAGTCTTATCGGTAGAACCTGAGATTAGTGTAAGCGCAGATCAAACGCCTAGTTTGGCTACAGTCTCTGAAGGCTTACTCGGAACCGAAGGCTTAGAATGCCTCATTAGCTTATTTGGACCTAACGATATCGAAGCGACCTATCTGGTAGATCAAGAAGGTAATCCTTACTTTTCTACAGGCTTTGGCGAGTTTACCTTTCCTTCTTTTTTTCCGGGGATAGCAGATGCCAAGCTGATTGGTACGTTTTTCAATGATCCTAATAATCAAGTGACCAATGTCTATAGTGTTGATATCTTGGATGCGGTAGAGGAATTACCGATTCCGGCAATTCATCTACAGTTGTTTCCCAACCCCACGGCTGAGTCTATCCAATTGTTTGTGCCATACGGAAATCCAGGGGATGGTCAGCAGGTTCCCTTCCAAATTCATAACCAGGTTGGTCAAACGGTCCAAACCGGAAACTTAGATACCTATCGAGGGGTCGAAATTCCATTAGATGATATTCCGGCAGGAACGTACTTCATTCGCGTAGAAGTCGGTGATAACATAGTAACTCGAACTTTCGTCAAAGAATAAAAAACGGTTTCTATCTGTAAATCCCAGCAAGTAGGATTTGGCGTTTCATGACTCATACGTACTATGAAAGCAACCAAATCCTACTTTGCTTTAAGAAAGTCTCCACCCATACGAAGATCTATACTTTACACCTCTGAAATTACGGATCATCGTGCTTGATTTTTTAGTGGATAAGGCTGTGTCTCGTTTGTTTGACACAAGGATTAGTCGTATATTAGAATGCCTTCTCTAATGATCAGCACCGTCTGGCTGATCGAATTACTCTGTATTCATATCTCTAAGAACGTTTAGAACTCAAACCGTGACCAAAGGTCACTTAAACACGTTGGTCTCTATACCGCTGAAGGTACATCTTCAGCAGGGCTAGTCATCACTATTAGTATGGCTAAGCCTTTGGAATTGAACTCCATTTCTTAACTAAATACTTTGTAACCTAAATTTCTAAACTTTTTGACGGGTGATTTTTGCCCAGCTCATCGTTACGTACTCGCCTTCGTAGCTATGGCTACGATGCTCCGCCGCGCCTTGATCTGAACAAAAATCACTTCGGCCAAAATATTCATTTACTTAGTTCACAAAGTACTAAATGAATACCCAATGAAAAGGAATTACTATGTCGTTTTATTAAGCCTGTTCAGCATTTCGGTGATGTATGGACAGGTTGAATTTGAATTCTCTTATCCTTCGGGAGACGTTTACCGAACGGTCTTTCCCTTCACCGGAGAGCGATACGTTTGGCGAGATGCTCAGCCGGGAATTTATGAGCTTTACAACGAAAATCACCAGCTTGAGGAAGTGATTGATGCCAAAGTAGAGGGAGCGGATCTATTGTCGGTAAATCTAATTTCTGAAGGTGTGTATTCCAATGAAGCGGGGCTATATACGGTGGCTACCTATTTTGCGAATGGGACCGTCCAACAAAGGATTTTAGGCCCCAATCAGGAAACGGTATTTATGAAAGAAGGGGGCGGATTCTTATCCCCCATACCGGCTTCTGGAGATAATTATTTTCTTACCTACTTCGAGAACGATAACGTTGGGAGTGGGTCGGATTTAGAGGTATATTCGATTCCAGATTTTGACCTATTATCCGTCATTCCGAATGCTTTATCCCCGCTACGTCGGGTGGTTCTTAACGATGGGAATATTCTTTTTTATCTGCTAAACAGTCTTAATCAAATCTTGCTTTTTGATATAAATTTATCACCAGCAGGCATTGTATCGCTCGATGTTCCTACGGATCATTTTATCATTCTTCAAGAGGCCTATCAGACCTTATTTGACGATGATGCTAGTGTAGAATTTATTGTTGGATTTTATGATTTCAATACTGCTGGATACCAGACGCAAGTACTCGACCAAAGCGGGAATATTGAGTTCGCCACAGATAGCTATCTGGTT
>JBCDIO010000387.1:0-4695 GCA_038748815.1 Bacteroidota bacterium | reverse complement strand
TCCGCATCGTACCGGTAATTTTTGAAAAAAGCTATGGTGGTCAGCTTTTTATCGAAGAAAGCTGCGTTGATTTCTCCCCCCAAAACATTAGAGGTTAATACGGAAGGAATGGTGTTGGGATCCAAGTCCGTATTGTCTCCAATATTAATTCTAATACCTAATGGATCATTACCTTCAATGGTAGTCTTAGAATAAAAATTAGAGGCGATAAACTTTATGTTATCCGTAATATTTACGTTTAGGGTAACCCGATGAGCATTTCCCTTATTATCACCCACTCTTGCTGTTGGAAAAGGAGAAAGTTCTGCTCCATTTCTATTTAGGGTTACCAGCTGGCCCGTCCAATTGTAAAAATTGTTAGTACTATCCCTGACGATATCTTCGGACTGGGTGAATAAGCCCGAATAGCTTAGGTTAACCCTATCCTTGAAAAAAGACTTCTCGTATTTGATTCTTTGGACATAGACGGTACCTTCCCGCTCCGCTTCACCGACCGCGAGTCCGGTAAAAAAGGCACCTTGTTGTACTTCATTGAACCGGGTTGAATATGTCGCGGAAACTTTCAAGAAATCCGCAAAGACGCCAAGGTCCCTGAAGCTTAAGGCACCTTCGAAATAAGAGGATCGAAAGGCATCATGGAATCGCCTCACGTCAATGACTTCTTCGGTAACGCTTTCCACCGTTCCATCCGGACGTAAATTCTCGGCGATGTTGGTGATGTTCTTCATTTCGAAGTCATTGTCAGAATAATTCACGAATGACACGGCCGAAAAGCTAATTTTATCATTAAAATTGTAGTTGCCGGAAAGGGTGAAGCGGTGTGTATTGAAAGACCCTATCGAGTAAGAAGCTCGCAAATAATCTTCGCTACGTTTCAGTGGTACTAAATTAAAGCCGCCACCCAGAGCGTCGGTTCCAATATCTACGGGCAAAATCCCTTTATAAACATCAACCCGATCAAGTACGTCAACGGGGATGAAATTTAGCTGTAAGGAACCGGCATAAAGTTCCAGGGGCATGCCGTCGTAATATTGTCTCACCGCTGCTCCCGTAAGTCCATTAAGATTAATGTTAAGTGTACTCCCTAAGCCTCCACTCTGCCTTACGACTACACCAGTAGATTGCTTGATTACATTTTCAACACCTAGCGCTTGACTTTTTAATTCCTTAAAGTCTAAGGAATTGATGGTGATTGGTTGGGTGTTCTTCTGTGTTGCCTCAGTTTGGGAGACTACGGTAACCCCCTCTAGTAACTCTGCGTTTTCGGCTAGCGTAGCTTCTAGATTGGTGTCACTATTGATTTCAATGGACTGGGAAAAGGTCTCATAGCCGAGGAAAGAAATCTCTAATGAATAGGTCCCCTTCTTTACGTCGGTAATGGTAAATTTTCCATCGGCATCAGTAACCGCGTATTTCTTATCGGTGTCAAGAACGACGTAAGCCGTAGGTATAGCTTCTCCGTTGCTGTCCTTAACTGTCCCCGAAAAAGTAAAGCTGTTCTGAGCGAAAAACTGTAAGGGAATTAGCAGTATGATCAGTGATATGTTAATTTTCATTTGCTTGGGTTGAACTGTTAGTGCGTAGATGGTCAAGGCACATCCCCCCCCTCCTGTGCTATGCACAAGCTTACTGGGACAAAAAATTTGGGGTTGCTTCTACTTTTACTTTGGGGTGTTGCTTGTCTCTCTACTCAAATTTTGTAGAGCAAATTTAATTTAGACTAAATAAGAATAATGTATATTTAATGTTATATCCCTGTTTTCTGACACCAAAATGACCTCTTCTGAAGAGTGATTTCTACTAGCCAAAAAGGCGGGAATGCATTTAATTTGTAAAATTTTAATGCATTAATATTTGGTTGTCAATTATTTAATTGACTAATTGTGCCCTAGGTAAATACTCTAAACTATGAGGGCCAAAGTGTTTTTGAGTTAGCTTATAAAACTAGTATTTAACCCTAGGTACACTAGTGCAAAGGGTAGGTTAGAACCATTGGTACCCAAATCCTAGCTATTCGCTAATTGCAAAATTTTGGCTGGTGTGTCTGCCTGAATCTGGGGAGAACATAGTTGCCCGCTTGGTCAGTCTTGCCATAATCTGCCCTATTGTCTAGGGTAAAGCCTATAAGAAAGAGAGCGATACCAACACACTTTGGTATCGCTCTCTAGCCCTAGGTAATTTTCATCTTCATAATTTACTACTTCGAGCCTCTTACTTCTCTTTGCACCTGCGGCTGCGCCCTATAAACCCGCTTTGGCCGAAATTTCCAACATGCGGTCAATACTGGCCACACCCTGCTCGATTACCCACTCGGGGAGGGTGATTTCGGGCAGCTCGTGCTCCATGCAGAGGTAGAGCTTCTCCATCGTATTTCGTTTCATGTGCGGGCACTCGTTACAAGCGCAGGTATTGTTGGGGGGCGCGGGGATAAACGTCCGGTCGGGGCTGGCTTTTTCCATCTGGTGGATGATGCCGGGCTCCGTGGCCACAATAAACTTGGTGTAGTCGCTTTCGCGCGTGAAGCGGAGCAGACTAGAGGTTGAGCCGATATGGTCGGCAATATCGAGAATATGGCTTTCGCATTCAGGGTGGGCGATGAAGGCCGCATCGGGGTGCTTGATCCGTAATTTGGTAATCTTCTCTTGACTAAAGATCTCGTGGACCATGCAGGAACCATTCCAGAGCACCATATCCCGGCCCGTTTCTTTTACCAGCCAGCGACCCAGATTAACGTCCGGGGCAAAAATAAGTGGTTGATCTTTGGGGAAAGAATCAATGATGTGCTTAGCATTGGTGCTGGTGCAGCAAACGTCCGTTAGGGTTTTTAACTCGGCGGTACAATTGATGTAGCTCACTACCTGATGGTCCGGATATTTTTCCTTGAACTTGCGAAAAACCGGGGCTGGGCAGCTATCGGCCAACGAACAGCCTGCCTTAAGGTCGGGCAATAACACTTTCTTCTGCGGACTAAGCATCTTAGCCGTTTCAGCCATAAAATGCACGCCGGCAAAGACAATGATATCCGCATCCGTAGCGGCGGCTTGCTGGCTGAGCCCGAGGCTGTCGCCGATGTAATCGGCAATGTCTTGGATTTCGGATTCCTGGTAGTAGTGCGCCAAAATAACCGCATTGCGCTCTTTCTTGAGGCGTTCAATCTCGGCTACGAGATCGAGAGTTGGGTCTACCTCGAGATCGAGGAAGCCCATCTTATTGAGATTTTTCGTTGCTAGGTTTAATTCGGCTGACATACGTTCAGTTTGTGTTGACAAGATAACGTCCTTGGCTTGAATATAGTTTGCTTTAAAATTAAGTTAAGGTGATTGAATTTATTTCCCCAACCAGTATTGGCCATTGCCACTTACGCTTCTGACGTACTTTACCTTCTAAGGTAACGATTCCAATGTTTTCACTGATTTATGGTGACGCATCCCTATTTTTACGTCTAAACCACCAAACCAACCCCTTTGCTTATGAAAGATTTACTGTTTTGCCTCACGTTCCTTTTTTTACTGGTTGTTGCTGGCACTCAGGTGGTGTCCGCTCAAGTCAGCACCCAACGAATGACCCACAGCCGGGGTACGAACGACGCCATGATTCTGGAACTTCCCTCTGCCGACGAAAAAATGGTCGGCAAACTCTGGACGGATTGGTTAAAGGACAACTACAAGGTCAGAACCAAAAAGGTAAAGAAGAGTAAGGACGAAATGGAGTCTTTGAACTTTTCCATTCCCGGCGTTAGTGCTGGTACTAAGGTTGATATGTACAGCAAGATCCGCCCCTCCGGTTCCGGTAGCGAAGTTACCGTTTGGATTGCCACCCCCGACGGTTACATCAGCCCCGAAATGGATGGTAGCCGGTACGTAGAAGCGGAAAAAATGCTGATGCGTTTTGCCCTTGACGTTAGCCGCGCCCAGATCGAAATGGAAGTGGAAGCCGAAGAGAAGGCACTCAAGGACCTTGAAAAAGAACTTGACAAGCTCGAAAAAGAGAAAGAAAAGTACGAGAAGACTATTCTGGACGCCGAGCAGGCCATTGAGAAAGCTCGTGCCGATATCCGTGCTAATATTACCGACCAGGAAAATAAGGCACGTGAAATCGAAGCGCAGATCGAACAGGTGGAAGCCACCAAGCGTCGGTTGAAGGATTTTTAAGAAATTTTTTCGTTTTGCTAGGAGGGCTTAGGTACGATCATGCTGGTACCTAGGCCCTCTTTTTCGTCCACCTACTGGCTAAAGCCAGAGGTACTGTATCTCCAGCTTTAGCCAGTAGGTGAGTAGATCGGTATCTTGCCCCAACTTAAAAGTACGATCATGCAAAAGCTGCTCCCCTTACTCTTCTTCTTTGCCCTATGCCTACCGTTGGCGGCTCAATTCACCACCGCGAGCCCACAGAGTCAGGGCTTTGATCCTGAGCGACTGGAGCGAGTTAATACCTTCCTACAAGGCCTAGTGGATGATGGCATTATTCCCAACGCCCAGACTTTCGTCGCCCGGCGCGGTAAAGTGATTCATCGGGAGACTTTCGGTTACGCTAACCTAGCGACAAAGACCCCTGCTCAACCTGATGATATTTACCGAATTGCCAGTCAGACCAAGGCCATTGTAACGGTTGGTCTGATGATGGAATTCGAGCAGGGGAAATTCCTGCTGGAGGATCCTGTTAGCAAATACATTCCCGCCTTTGCGGAAGTGCGGG
>JBCDIO010000386.1:0-4714 GCA_038748815.1 Bacteroidota bacterium | reverse complement strand
GGCCAACTTTCCGAAATAAATGGCCGCTAATACGAGAGTGTAGGTAAGTGTTGCCGTCATAGTTCTTTCAGTGTGGGGAAGTTGTTTCGTTTTGTTATTACAAACCTAACGATAAAAAGCTAAAACACGTTGCCTGTTCCTGGTTATTTTTAAACCTATGAATGATTTAAAAGGCTTATTGGATGAATATGTGGACCGGTATAACCGACCGGATTTCATTCCAGATGACCCCATTTGTATCCCTCATCAATTCACTCGATTACAAGATATTGAGATCGCTGGTTTCTGGGTAGCGATGCTCGCATGGGGACAACGCAAAACGATTATCAACAAGGCTAATGATCTGCTAGATCGGATGGATCGAGCCCCTTACGATTTCATTCTCAATCACCAAGAAGACGACCGAGTACGATTTCAGGACTACGTACACCGCACCTTCCAGCCGCTCGATGCCTACTATTTTTTAGAGTTTTTGCAAAGCCACTATCAACAGCACGCAAGCCTGGAAACCGCCTTCACCCGTTTTTTAGCCCTTGATGCGGAAACCGTGGAAACGGCTTTACGCGGGTTTCACGAATACTTTTTCGCTTTACCAGAGGCTCCTCAACGCACACGCAAACACGTGGCCACCCCCGCACGGAACTCTACCTGCAAGCGCCTGAATATGTTTCTACGTTGGATGGTCCGACAGGATGATCGAGGGGTTGATTTCGGGCTTTGGCAACAAATGAAGCCAAGCCAGTTATTAATGCCCTTAGATGTACACGTAGACCGAGTAGGTCGGCGCCTGGGACTCATTGACCGCAAGCAACGGGACTGGAAGACGGTGTTAGAGCTCAGTGATCGGCTACGTAGCTTTGCACCAGAGGATCCTGTTAAATACGATTTTGCCTTATTCAGCATTGGAGTATTAGAGAAGCATCAACCTTTGCGTTGAGCTTACTGAATTGCTAAACCAAAAAAGCCGCCCCGATTGCTCAGGGCGGCTTTTTTATATGAACGAAAAACTATTCTTCGTCGATTCTGAGTTGTTGGATCATATACGAATTGGGGCCATCTTCCATAAGTAAGTAAACGCGGAAGGTCTTGGATGAAGTTTGCATTTCTCCGATGCAGTAATGCAAGTGTCCTCCTTTGGAAACCCCTTTGTGTACTTCACTGAAGGTTTTAGGTTGGTATTTCTGGAAGAAACCTTGTACTACTTTAATGGCATCTGCTTTATTATAGCGGTCTTCGGTCTCGAGTACGGTGATTTCTACCGAACTGCTGAAATACGCTCCTAAGGCGTCAGCGTTTCCGCTACGTAGTGCCTGAGAAATCCCCGTCATGTTAGGTGGCTGAATGAACGCCAACTGGGGGATAACCAGCAACAAAAGAAGCATCTTTTTCATGATCATTGATTTTTGGAATCAAGAAATTGCTATTCCTACCAAAGCAAATTCTTGTCGAGTGCTCCAATACGGGGCACTTTCATGGGATATGTTTTACGAAAGCTACTATTATTTTGTGGCTTCCACAAGGGCTTTAACACCTCCTCAGTTAATAGGACGGGGATATTTCTCAAAGTAACCATTGTGTAGTTTTCCCCGAAATGTCTTTCTTTTGTGATTCAATTCGACAGGAAAAACGCAGACGATTTGTTTTTTCTTGCCTTAACCACACTTTATTCTTCGTTTTCCATCCCTTTTTGTGCTTTAGAGGCAAAACAAGGTATTCTCAAAAGGCTTGCCAGCATAACATCAGGGCAACAAAATAGATCTGTAATGTAAATGCAAGAAATTAGCATAACCTATGAATAATCAACGTTCTATACTCATTATACTCGACGGTTGGGGGATTGGCACTCATCCCGAGGCTGATGCTATTGCTCAAGCCTCTACTCCCTTTGTAGATCAACTATTGGACCAATACCCACATTCGAACTTAGTTACTTTCGGCGAAGAAGTCGGTTTACCCGAAGGACAGATGGGAAATTCGGAAGTTGGGCATATGAACCTGGGAGCCGGGCGTATTGTCTACCAAGAACTGGCACGGATCAATAAAGCCATTCGCGACCGTGAACTACAGCAAAACCCAGTCTTACTGAGGGCAATAGAACAAGCTAAATCTTCTGGAAAGAACCTACACTTATTGGGACTAATCTCAGATGGTGGAGTGCACTCGCATATCAATCATTTAAAAGCCCTGTGCGACATTCTAGAAGAACAGGGCGTAGAGCGCAGTTTTATGCACCTATTTACCGACGGCCGGGACACGGACCCCAAAGGTGGGCAACACTATATAACAGACCTCTTAAATCACACCGCTCAACAAAAGGTAGAATTAGCTAGCTTGATTGGTCGTTATTTTGCCATGGACCGCGATAATCGTTGGGAACGAGTTAAAGAAGCGTATGACCTTCTTGTTCGTGGGAAAGGTTTGCCAACTTCCAATCCGGTAACTACGATACAAGCCCAATACGAAGCTGGAAAAACGGATGAGTTTTTACCGGCTATATTCTGTAGTGATGCCAATGGGCACCCTAAGGCCATTATTCAGAACGGAGATATCGTTATCTTCTTTAATTTCCGCACGGATCGTCCCCGTGAGCTTACCCAGGTTTTATCTCAGGAAAATATGCCAGATCACGATATGCAAAAACTGGATCTGCATTATGTAACAATGACCCGTTATGATGAGACCTACCAAGGAGTAGAAGTTCTTTTCCAGAAGAAAGATATCGAACGTACCCTAGGAGAAGTATTGGCTAATGCAGGAAAGACGCAAGTAAGAATTGCTGAAACCGAAAAATATCCGCACGTAACCTTCTTTTTCTCAGGAGGGCGAGAGGAAGCCTTTGCCGGAGAGCGTCGTATCCTCATTCCTTCCCCTAAAGTTGCTACCTACGATTTGCAACCAGAAATGAGTGCCGATGCCATTACCGAAGCGATTGTAAAAGATATCAAGGATCATACCCCCGATTTCATCTGTCTCAACTATGCAAATACGGATATGGTGGGGCATACCGGAGATTTTAAGGCCGCTATGAAAGCGGCTGAAACCGTTGATCGCTGTTTAAAGGATCTGGTTGAAACCTGTCTGGAATACGATTACCACGCTTTTATTATAGCGGACCACGGAAACTCGGATTATATGATCAACGAAGACGGAACGCCGAATACTGCCCATACCAAAAACTTGGTCCCCTGTATTTATGTTAGTAAAGGGCCGGCAGGTAATAGCCTCCAAGATGGAAAGCTAGCGGATCTGGCACCAACTATACTGCAAATCATGGGAATCCCTAGTCCACCGGATATGGACGGACGTTCTCTAATTTCGTACACATGAATGAATCGAAGATAAACCGTTCTCGTGTTTTTCCTTTTTTGCTTTGGGGCGCAGCGGGATTACTGCTGCCTAGCGGATGCCAATCCATCGAAACGGCCGAAGAAGATAAAACTAGTCGCTTCTTTGATTTGGAAGGATATTTCGAGCAAGAAAAAATACGGCTTCGAGCCTTAGACCTAAGCGGAGTAAAGACGGTTCGTTTGAATGGAGAGGAAGAAACCATTGAACTAGATAGCTTACCCTTGGAAAATGACTTCGCTATTTTTTTAAATAGTGATATTAACCGACGGGCCTGGATCGATAAGTACGACGGGGATACTATTTATTCCGCAAAAGGAAATCTAATGGCTATCCGCTATCAAAGCAACGACCCGAAGCTCAAAGTACAGTCCATCGAAATCCAATTGGAAGAGGAGGAAGTCTCCTCCATACAAATTGAGCGTACGATGGAGAGCTTAATTGCACAAACGAAACAGGAATTAAGCTATAATGCTGGAAGGGATTACCAGGTAGCTAGTATACAATCTTCTATTATGGGGGATACTACCCTAACAAAGGTGCAACTGCGTATCCAATAATCAAGTGTTCTTGGTACCCATTCAATACAAAAAGAATGATTCCTATGTGGGAATCATTCTTTTTGCTTTTATACTATGATCAAATAGTATGGCCAATCGGGATTTTCGTATCAGAAACACTGCTGTGTAAAAAAAGGATCTAATACTCAAAACAGGGAAAGCAAAATCGACAAGAAGAAAGGTATAACGAGGAAGAGCCTGCTGGGCTGATCCAACAGGCTCTTGGGTTATGTGGAGTTGGCGGCGACTTACTCTCCCACCCTTTCGGGTAGTACCATCAGCGCTAAGGAGCTTAACTTCTCTGTTCGGAATGGGAAGAGGTGGGACCTCCCTGCTATAACCACCAACAATTCTTGGGGCTGTTTTGGCAGCCCTATTTTTATTGACACGATTGAAAGGAGAAAAATAACTTCGGTAACCTACTTTGGTTTAGACATCCTACCGAATACAATGCGGATATAGGTTGACGAACCTAAAAAGAGAATATAAAAAGGAAGCGTTTGGGTAATTAGTATTACTCGGCTCCATACATCACTGCACTTCCACCTGTAACCTATCAACGTAGTCATCTTCTACGACCCTCAAGGAATACTCATCTTGAAGTTGGCTTCGCGCTTAGATGCTTTCAGCGCTTATCCATTCCGTACATAGCTACCCAGCAATGCACCTGGCGGCACAACTGGTACACTAGAGGTACGTCCAACACGGTCCTCTCGTACTAGTGTCAGATCTTCTCAATATTCCTGCGCCCGCAACAGATAGAGACCGAACTGTCTTGCGACGTTCTGAACCCAGCTCGCGTGCCGCTT
>JBCDIO010000385.1:0-4721 GCA_038748815.1 Bacteroidota bacterium | reverse complement strand
CTGGCGATCAGTGCCGATGGAACCCATTTATTGGCAGGAGCCAGCACAGTGATCTTAGCATCCTTCACAAAGGCTCGAGAGACAAAGATGGTATCTACCTTTTTTATTCTATTCGCATCATTCTCCGTCTTGACGGTATCTATATCAGATGCTACCCGAACGTTTGGATCAAAAAGCTCTCGATTTACACCCTGTTGATTAACCTTCCAACTAAGGATTGCCCCATTCTCCAAGCCAGCGTACAAAATTCCCAAATTAGGATGAAAGGCGAGTGAAATTGCTTTCGTCCCATTAGGAACTTGCAATACATTAGTTTGTTTGCTTGATTTTTGGTCGATGACCACGATCGTACTCCCCGTCATCGATACGGCTAATAAATGTTGGCTAGCATCGGGGTGCTCTGCCATTGCCAATATCTTATTATCTAGGGGAATGGATTTGGGAGTATTATCGGCTTTATAGTTCCAGGATCTGGCTGTCAGATCTTGAGAAGCCGAAAGGATACGGTCGTTTTGGTCTTGAAATGCCAAGGCTAGTACTGGACCCTGGTGGCCAGCAAACGATTTGATTACACGACCCCTTCGGTGCCAGAGAATGAATTTATTGTCGCTCCCTCCCGTTAAGATTCGCTGGCCATCCTTACTATATGTAATCGATTTTAAAGCTTGCGAATGCCCCGAAAAACGCCTGATTTTTTCTCCAGTACGAGCGTTAATGATCTGACAATCTCCCGAACTTAGCCCAACGGCCATAAAAGGCTCCGACGGGTGGAATGACAAGCAAGATACAGGATGGTCCATTTTTATCCTGTTTAATTGGTAGCCACTATTGAAATCCCACAGAATCACGTTTTCATCTTCTGATCCACTGACTAGATAATCTCCATCGGGACTAAAGGAGAGCGTCTGAATAAGTTTATCATGCTCCGCTATAGCGTGTAGCATAGAGTCTTTTTCCAGATCCCAAATACGTATCACATGATCTGCGGAAGCAGTAGCGGCTATGGTTCCTTTTTTATTGATACAGATAGCGTGAATGGGAATATTACCTTGAATGTTAAATGCTTTCAGAATGACTCCTTCCGGGTTTCGTAGAAACATTTTTCCATCTAAACCTCCGGTTACTATTCGTTGATTATTTCCACTAATGCCAATACATTTAACGGCCCGAGAATGACCAGTAAGGGTGTACAAAATTCTCCCGTTGGTCGGACTCCAGATATAGGCTTTTCCACTGCTGTGTCCAGTGACCACGCGTTTACCATTACTCATCAACTGTAAAGAAGTGATCAAATCACTATGATCCGTAAACCGACTCATGAGTTGTTGGCGGTTTACATCCCATACTTGCAGGGTGTTGTCCTCCGCACAGGAGAGCAAGTAGTTGGTGTTAGGGAGAATGGCCAGATCATTGATCGAGCCCTTATGTCCTTTGAGCGGAGAACCCATCGATTCGCCCGTATCGGTATTCCAAACGATGATTTGTCGGTCTGCTGAACCAGTAATCAAGAGATTAGTGTTGGGTAATTCAATCGCTGAGCGTACATCTCCTCCGTGTCCAACAAAAGAGCGAACAAAACGCCCGGACCTTAAATCCCAAAGGATCGCCAAACCATCTTTTGAGGCAGATACAAACTGCTGGCCGTTCTGTAAGAAATTGATTTGGTTGACCCAGTCCTGATGGCCGTAGAACAGGAACTCTTCTACATTCGTTACTAAATTGAATAGTAGGATTTCTCCATTAATGCCACCGGCTAAGAGATATTCGGCATTTGGAGAATAACTCAAGCAAGAAATACCATTTGTTTTGGCGGTAGAGGGGATGATTCGGTTTACCTCGGTTCGCGAGGTGATGTCCCAAATGATGATATTCTGGTCTTTGCCAATAGAAGCAAACTGCTGACCATTTGGCGAGAAAGCAATATCATAGATTTGGCCAATGTGCCCGGAAAAGACCTGAAGTATCTGCCCGGAATTCAAATCCCATAAACGGATAGTAGCATCCTCAGAAGCCGTAATGATCATAGTACTGTCCGGACTGAACAAGGCTTTTACAATAGGTCCGGTATGCCCTCGGTACCGTTGGATCACTTCCCCCTCTTTAATTTTCCAAAGTAATACTTCGCCGTCTTGGCCGCCCGTTAGGGCTAAGTTTTCGAATGGGCCGGTTTGTACCGTAAGAATTTCACCAATATTGAATCGATTGATCTTTTGGTGGTGATTATTATTGACCCATCGCTTTACTAGGTTTTTACGAGTTAGCTCAACCCCGTAATTTTCGTAGGCGTAATTGGAGAGTTGCAAGCTAAGATTTGGATTCGATTCGGCTAGGTTCTCAGCCAGCAGCGAAGTACTCAGTGCTTCGCTAGAAAGTTGGATCACCGTTGCTACAGAATCCGAAATTCTACTCGCTTTTTGGGCATTTTCTTCGGCTAGTAGTGATCGCTGAAGCGCCATTTGCGTAGCCTGCAAAGAATTTTGCAAGGCTTTTTGAGTTTCTCCGAGTTTATCGTTCGCCTCTTTTAAGTCAATATTGGCCCGTTCGGTAACTTTGACCGACCGTTCTAAAGATAACTGGGTACTTCTATTGATCTCATTTAATTGGCTCAGACTATCCGCTTGTGATTCGAGCATAATATTACTCTCCTTGACAAGACGCTGCTGGCGGAAGGCGAAAATAGACGTGATAGTCGCTACCGCAAAGGCTACAATAGCAGCAATGAGGGCAATGGTCAAGCGACGGCGTTGGATCGACAGTTCCTTGCGCTCGGTTTCCTTGTTTTGCAACTCCATATCGTTGCGGCGGGAGGCTTCCAAAAAGGCAATCTCATCCCGGCTTACATCATCTCGAGTATAGGACCAAACGGTGGCATCTTCCAAGGCTTTACCACGCAGCAGAAAACTATCATCTTTTCGATTTCCCAACCAATTTCTCAATTCACTTTGAAAGGGCCGTTGGAATTCCCCCATTAGTTTTTCCAGCCAATCGCGGTTAAAGACATGCGCATAAATCTGGTTATTCACAACCAGGGTATTCTTATTTTCTTTAACCAAGCCACTTAGCTTCAGGTAAATTTGCTCGGGACGTCGTAAGTCTAATTGCGTAGACCCATCGTCCAGTATTTTCCGATACAGTAAGGCCATCCGTTCTAGATGCTCTGACATCCCCCGAAAGCGTCGATTTACATTGGCCAAGTTGGAATCTTGATCAACGCGCTCCGGTTCCAGAAAAAGTTCTTGTACGGCCTGCCGTACTTCCTGTCGAGGATGCTTGATTGATTCTTTAGCCGCAATGGTAGCGCACAGACGCTGGGTCAGATAGGGTTGCCCACCGGACCAATGTATGATTTCTTGGAGAATACCCTGGGAGGAAGCTTCAAAACCCTCCAAGCCAGCCTGGAGAGGTGCTGCATCTTCTAACTTAAGGTTATCTAAGTGGATGGCCTGCCCGATATTGAAGGGGGTCCGTGCCGGGTCTACCATGAGATCATCGGGCGTAGCTACCCCAAGGATGCAGAAATGCAGTCTGCGTAGATCTTCGTTGGTTGCTTGCCGGTTGTAAAGGGCTCGGATGGAGGCAAAAAAGTCATCGGTGCTAAACTCTTCCGGATCAAGACTCAGCAAAGAGTCGATTTAGTCCATAAAGATCACCAAATCGCCTTCTACCTTTGGCAAGGCAATTTCGGTCCAAAAGGTACTCATCCTTGCAACGGGGGTTAACTTTCCGTTGGCGTCCCACCAATCGTCGAGTTCATCTTCCAAATGTAGGCTTTCGGCTACTTGGGCCAGAATGGAATAGTACCACTGCTCTGCGGTGGAATTCCGCGAACCAATAGAGGTAATATCAATATCGATGGACGTCCAGCCTTCGGCATTCAGCGTTTGAATGCAGCGCACCTTTAGAGACGATTTCCCCATTTGCCGAGCGGTCAGTACGTAGCAGAAATACCCTTGTTGTAGGTACTGAATAATCTCCCGGTCGGCCGGTCGTTCGACGTAACCTGGGAAGTCTTTCTTGAGAGAACCACCCGCCTGGAAAAATCTTTTTTTCATTCTTTGAACCTATTGCAGATGGAAAATAGCAAAATAAAGAGTGAACGAAGTACTAAGCACTCCAGAACTTTTTTCAATCCTGGCGATTCGGTCTTGAATCTCATCATGCCTTGGTGGTTACGTACCTCATTGGTCGATAATATTTTTTTCTAAATACTCATTAGGCCAGAAGGTCGGTCGTTCTTCACCAGGTATATCCAGTAAAAGTTCTTCTAATGGATCCACGAAATCAAGCATTTTTTCAAGGCTGGGTAAAAGGGACCAGATTCGTACTTTTTGATCTTCAGATATAGTAATCATGTCTTTTCCATTTACACTCAATAAGCCCTCAATAAGCGGCCCTTTGTGAGGAAGCATTTGAATAGATTCCCCGGATTCTACATCCCATAGTAAGCAGGTCTGATCGTCGGAACATGTCAGTAAAAAAGGAGGATCGAAATACGGATGAAAGTCCACGGACTTAATAGCTTGTATATGGCCGGAGCGAATGGTTCGTATCAGTTCGGTTGTTTCCAAGTTCCAGATATTTACCGTTTTATCCATAGAGGCGCTAGCTACTAGGTTTCCATTCGGATCAATACATATATCGCTTATATTATTTTGTTCTCCTGAGAATGAGCGGAGCCGAAAGTCTTGATCAAAACTCCAATACCTTAGGGTGTTATTTTT
>JBCDIO010000384.1:0-4737 GCA_038748815.1 Bacteroidota bacterium | reverse complement strand
TGCAGTGGGTCTGGATAACGGGCCCAACGACCGGCTAGATTATTTTCATTTGCGTCTAAATACACCTCCGCCTGCCCTTTGAATTCTTGCCGGGCCGACTGGTAAGGTTTAAAGTCTAGCAAGTGTGGTTGTATATAGGGAGTCCAGTCCATGTTAAGCTACGTTTTGGTTGTTGTTCAAATCGGCTAGGCGAATACTTACCGCCTGTTTGTGGCCCTCTAATTGCTCAGCTGCGGCGAGAATTTCAACGACGGGTCCGAGGTTTTGCAGACCACTAGGACTCAATTCCTGGAAGGTGATCTTTTTCACGAAGGCACCAACGGAAACCCCACTGTAAGCCTTAGCGAAACCATTGGTGGGTAGGGTGTGATTGGTTCCTGAGGCGTAGTCGCCAATACTTTCGGGAGAGTAAGCTCCGAGGAATACCGAACCGGCATTGCGCACCTGCTCCGCGAGTATATGGGCATTTTCTGTAGCGATAATCAAGTGCTCCGGAGCGTAGCTATTCACTAGCTGCATCGCTATTTGCCAGTCGGAAAGAACGAAACTACGACTGTGAGCCAGGGCTTGTCGGGCGATATCGGCCCGAGGTAGTTGGAGGATTTGTTCGGCTACCGCTTTTTCTACGGCCTTGGCGTAGTCTTCTTCATTCGTCACCAGAATGACTTGACTATCCGGACCGTGCTCGGCTTGGGCCAAGAGGTCTGCTGCGGTATAAGCAGCCGGAGTGGAGGCGTCTGCCACTACTAATACCTCGGAGGGTCCTGCTGGCATATCAATGGCAACCCCTTCTAGCTGCACTAGCTGCTTAGCGGCCGTCACATAGCGATTGCCTGGTCCAAAGATCTTTTCTACTTTCAGAATAGAGCTGGTCCCAAAGGCCAGAGCACCTACCGCTTGTACGCCGCCCAGTTTATAGATCTCGCGAATCCCGACTAGTTGAGCCGCGTATAGTATAGCAGGATTGATTTGCCCGTTTTTATCGGGTGGAGAGCATAAGACAATCTCTTGGCAACCCGCAATCTGCGCCGGTATGCCGAGCATTAAAACGGTAGAAAAGAGCGGTGCAGACCCCCCTGGAATATATAAACCGACCCGATCAATGGGGGTTTCTCGCTGCCAGCACTGCACGCCAGGACTGGTTTCTACCTTTTCAAAGCGACCGATCTGGGTTTGGTGAAAGGCTCGAATATTTTCGGCGGCTACTTGCAGGGCTGATTTTAAAGCGGGATCAAGTGCTTGATCGGCCGCCTCCATTTCCGCTTCCGAAACCCGGAAGTCATCCAGCTGTACTTCGTCAAATAACCAAGTAAGTTGTTTTAGCGCTTGATCCCCTTCTAAGCGTACTTGTTCCAAGAGTTCTCGAACATTGCTTAGTAAATTTCCTTGGTCCAGATCTGGACGTTGGAGAAGGTTAGACCACTGTTGTTTCGGAGGATTATTGTAAATAGTCATTGGTTCTTTCTTTTTGTTAGAGAATCATTTTTTGGATTGGCACCACCAGAATTCCTTGGGCGCCCGCCGTTTGTAGGGCATCAATGATTTCCCAGAAATCATCCTCGGGTAAAACCGAGTGTAAAGCACTCCAGCCGGATTGGGCAAGAGGCACCACCGTGGGACTTTTTATGCCGGGTAGAATATTACTGATCTGCTCAATATTTTCGTTCTCACAATTGAGAATGATGTATTTATTTGTTTCGGCTGCGCGGACCGCGTCCAGGCGAAAGAGGAGTTTGTCGAGGATCGCTTCCTTTTCGGGAGAAAGGTCTTTCTGCCCGATTAAGGCTGCTTGGGAGGTAAGAATGGTTTCTACTTCCTTAAGGCCATTAGAGAAAAGGGTACTGCCGGAGCTGACAATATCGCAGACGGCATCAGCAAGGCCAATATTAGGGGCTATTTCTACCGAGCCACTGATTTCGTGGATTTCGGCTTCGACTTGCTGTTTGGAAAGGTAGTTGGCCAGAATGCCCGGGTAGGAGGTGGCAATCTTTCGTCCTTGAAAGTAGGAAGGACCATGGTAGGTTTCTGATTTGGGGATGGCTAGAGACAATCGGCAGCGGGAGAAGCCTAGTTGACGGATCGTTTGTACGGATCGATCTTCTTCGAAGATGACATTTTCGCCCAAAATACACAGATCGGCAGTACCGTCTTCTACGTATTGGGGAATGTCGTCATCGCGGAGATAAAGAATATCCAAAGGGAAGTTACTGGCCGAAGCAAGCAAGGTGTTTTTCCCGTTGGGCACTTTGATACCGGCTTCGCGGAGCAGCTGTTTGGAGGAGTCGCTGAGGCGCCCCGATTTTTGAATGGCGATTTTCAATCTGATTGGCATATGGATACTGGATTAAAGAGGAGTGATGGAAAAAGAAAAGCGGCTTTCTCCGAACAGGGAGAAAGCCGCTTTGCACAAAGTCTTTTATATGATTGCTAGACTATCTACATACGCCATCTTCGCTGTCCGGTGGAGCAGTAAGGTGATGATGGATATGATGTAGATGTAAGCGCAGGTCTCGAAAAAGAATCGTATGAAAAAGAAAAGGGTTCATCATGTAGTAAATGATGAACCCTTTTTTACACAAAACAAACATCATTCACCTCAGTGGCGTCCCGAATGATGATGTGTATGTGTAATTTGCAACATAAAGTTTGCTGGTTGTGGTACGGGGCGGGGTCGAACCGCCGACACCAGGATTTTCAGTCCTGTGCTCTACCAACTGAGCTACCGTACCTCCTCATGCTTTCAAAGCGGTTGCGAAGTTAAATCGAAATTTCTTATTGCACAAGCCCTGCGCCAAATTATTGGAAAAAATTTGTTTTCTTGCCACTCTCGACAAAAATTACCTGCATTCATGATCACGGTTGAATCAAAGCTTCCTAAGGTCGGAACGACCATATTTACAGTTATGTCGCAGCTAGCTCACCAGCAGCAAGCGATTAATCTTTCTCAAGGATTTCCCAACTTTGATTGTGCTCCGGCATTAAAAAAATTGGTGCACCAAGCGATGCTGGAAGGGAAGAATCAATACGCACCCATGACGGGCGTAGCTAAACTCAGGCATGCCTTAGCTGAAAAAGCGAATCGGCTCTACGGAGCCAATCTCGATCCGGATCAGGAAATTACCATCACCGCAGGAGCTACCCAGGCTTTATTTACCGCCATTAGTGCCTTTGTGCGGCCAGGCGATGAGGTCATTCTGGTCGAACCCGCCTACGATAGCTATGGTCCTGCGGTAGAAGTCAACGGTGGGGTAGTGGTACCCTACGAATTAGAAGGACCTGATTACCGGGTAGACTGGGAAAAATTGGGCCAACTGGTTACTGCAAAAACCAGAATGCTCGTTGTCAATACACCACATAATCCTACCGGACAAGTCTTTAGCGAGGCGGATTTTACGGCCCTCAAGAATATTCTGTCGGGTACCAATATCATTCTCTTGTGTGACGAAGTGTATGAGCATCTGGTTTACAATGGCCACGCCCACCGATCCGTCGTGGGTGATCCTGAACTTTTTGCTCGTAGTATTGCCACGTACTCCTTTGGGAAGACCTTTCACAATACCGGTTGGAAGTGTGGCTACGCTGCCGGGCCAGCTCATTTGATGGCTGAGTTTAGAAAGGTCCACCAGTTTAATGTGTTCTCCGTAAATACACCGGTTCAATACGCATTAGGGGATTACCTGAAAGATCCGGAAGTCTACGAATATCTGGGGCCATTCTTTCAAAAGAAAAGAGACTTATTCTTAGAATTAATCGAGGGCACGGGGCTGCACCCAATCCCCTGTCAAGGCACCTATTTCCAGCTAGTGGATTACAGCGCGGTCAGTGATTTGAAAGAGGTTGATTTTGCTCGCTGGTTAACAACAGAGATTGGAGTGGCAGCGATACCAGTATCGGTATTTTACACCAACCAGGTAGAAAACAAAGTCGTCCGTTTCTGCTTTGCAAAAACGGACGACGTATTGGAAGCCGCCGGAAAACGCCTGCGGACCTTGTAGGCTGGGTTTAGTAAGCCCGTATATTCTTTCCTTCCATGTAGTAGATGAAGGCCCGGTTGACCACCCGGTTACCGCCGGGGGTTGGGTAATTACCGGTGAAATACCAGTCTCCGTCGTTCCCGGCCGTGGCCTTCTTGAGGCCCTCCACGGTTTGATAAATGATCTCCACCTCTGGCTCAATATCCGGAGGGGTTAGTAATTCACCAATTTTACGGGATACATCCTCGTATTTGAAGAGGTTGTACAAAGGAACCAACTGGTTTTGAATCTTTTCAGGCGCAAGTTTCTCTTGTGCTTTGGCCCGCTCGTACGCTTCTTCCATGAGATGTTCCCGACCACTTTCTTTCAAGAGGGCAACGAGGGCACGGAAAGCTACAAAATCTCTCATTCTGGACATATCGATTCCGTAGCAATCGGGGAAGCGGATTTGGGGGGCCGAAGAAACGATGACAATCTTTTTGGGGCGCAGTCGAGAAACGATCTTGATGATGCTATCGCGTAAGGTGGTACCCCGAACAATGGAGTCGTCTAGGAGGACCAGCGTATCGACATCGTTACGGACTATGCCATAGGTTACATCATAAACGTGCGAAACCATTTCGTCGCGCGAATGATCATCGGCGATGAAGGTGCGAAGTTTGGCATCCTTCACCACGATTTTTTCGACTCGTGGCGTTTTACTTAGAATCCGTTTTAGCTTTTTATCGGTTAGTTTTTTACCCAACTCCAGGATCTGCTCGGC
>JBCDIO010000383.1:0-4740 GCA_038748815.1 Bacteroidota bacterium | reverse complement strand
TCAGCGCCCCGAGTGCTCGGGGTTAACGC
This sequence comes from Bacteroidota bacterium, assembly GCA_038748815.1. Lineage (GTDB taxonomy): Bacteria > Bacteroidota > Bacteroidia > Chitinophagales > Saprospiraceae > JBCDIO01. Next base: position 4,711 of record JBCDIO010000383.1, on the reverse strand, counting down.
CGTACAGGATAAAATTTACCGATTGCAGACAAGAATTTAATTTCCAAATAAGCTCTAGGTTAAATCATATAAAAAAAGCTTTGACAGAGGATCAACTTGGATCATCTACCAAGCTTGCTAAATATCGATAGTAATCGACTTGTGCACGTACGTGCGGGGTGCCCATGCTCCGGCCAACGAAAGGATTGTCTAGGGTTGGCGTTAATAAACGGGCCTTTTGGGTATCCTGTAACTGGGCATTGAGTAAGGTCCGTAGTTGTTCAAAAACCACCGGATCCTTGATCGGAACCGCCACTTCAATTCGCCGATCCAGATTTCTGGTCATCCAGTCCGCCGAGGATAGGTACATTTTTTCTTTCCCGCCGTTGCCAAACAGATAGATGCGGGCGTGCTCTAAGAAACGGTCGATTATGCTAATTGCGTGAATTCGATCGCCACATTCTGGCAAGCCCATTTGTAGACAAAAAATCCCCCGAACGATGAGCGATACCTGCACACCCGCCGCTGCGGCTGCGTAGATTTTTTCGATCATCACCGGATCTTCGAGGCTATTCATTTTGAGGATCATATAGGCTTCTCGGCCCCCTTGTGCCAGCGCGATTTCTCGGTCGATCAACGCCAGAAAACGACTGCGCAAGGTATAAGGCGCTAGTAAGATTTCTTTGGTTTGTGGGTACAATAAACGTCCTTCTAATAACTCAAAGACCTGGCCCACTTCCTCGGCTATAGAAGGGTCGGCGGTCAATACCGTATGATCGGCGTAAATGCGGGCGGTCTTTTCGTTGAAATTACCAGTACCGATATAGGCAAAGCGTTCGTCTTTACCTTCCAAGAGCATCAGTTTGGTATGTACCTTGATGCCTGGATAGCTGTAAATCACTTTGGCTCCTTGCTCTTGCAAAACCTGCCCCCAATAAAGGTTAGTTGCTTCGTCAAAACGAGCTTTGGCTTCAATAAATACCACCACCCGTTTTCCTTTCTCCAAGGCCTTCACTAACTGTTGGGTGATTTGGGATTTGGAAGCAACCCGGTACAGCGTGATTTTGATCGTATGGATACTTTCTGATTGAATTGCTTCATCGAGCAGTTGGATGATATAATCGTACTTCTGGTAGGGAAAGTGCAACAAGCGATCTTTCTGCCGGATCAATGCCAATTGGGAAGGGGCGTTTTCCAGGCTGGGATGATTTAGCGCCGGGAAGGGGGGATCGCTTAGGTCTGGCTCATTGACCGGCTGGGGAAAGCCATGAAAATCATGGAAATTGTGATACTTAGCCCCGGCTACTAGGTCGTTGTTGCGTAGCCGGAAAATCTCTTTTAATAAGTTAAGTACTTCTGCGGGCATCCGCTCGTCGTACAAAAACCGAGTGGGTAAACCCAGGTCTCGCTCGCTCAGTCCTTGCCGTATTTTATCTAAGAGATTGCCACTGAATTCATCGTCAATATACATTTCGGCGTCGCGCGATATCTTGATCGCGTAGGTCCCCACAATCGTTTGCTCCGGGAACATGGCCGCTAGGTTAATTCTTAAGATATCGTCTAAGAATGCCACCGCGTACGGTGGTTCAGAACTGGGGAGTACGATGAATCGGTCGGTCTCCTGGCTTGGGATTTCTACAATGGCCAAGGCCTGATCGATGTTGGCAAACTGAATGATGAGGTAAAGGGTGCGGTTTTGTAAGAATGGGCTGGGTTGATCGGGCCGAATCCACATAGCTCGGACCAAGGGTTGTAGCTTTTCCTCAAAATAAGACGCTGCCCAGGCTTGTTGCTCGGGAGAAAGGGCCGTTTCGTCCAAAAGGTACACGCCCCGCTCGGCTAGTCCAGGGATAATCTGTTCCCGAAATATTTGCCCAAACCACTCCTGTTGCTCCTGGATAATCCGTTGAATATCCTTCAGGGCTTTTTTAGGTTTGATATCCATCTTCTCTTTGGTTTTCTTCCGAAGCTTCTTAAAACTGCGTAGAGAAGAAACCCGAACTCGGACAAATTCGTCCAAATTCGATGAGTAGATGGCTAAAAACTCGATGCGTTCGTAGAGGGGAACATGGGGATCAGCGGCTTCTTGTAAAACCCGATGATTAAAGGACAACCAGCTGAGGTCGCGCGAGATATAACGAGCTTGTTCTTGTTCCATAGAAGGATGGAATGGAGCGATGGATTATTAGCGACGAATATAATCCATTCTTCCGGGATCAAGGTATTAAGAAAGGGAAAGAACGAACACTTACTGATCTCCCATTCTGCCGGGAGAACGTTGCTGCCAATGACGAAGCCCCGACTCTAAGTAGCGCCGGTTGGTGAGTTTTTTAAACATTTTCAGGTTCTGCCAAAAGTTTCGGTAAGCCTGTACGGCTTGGTGCTGCCAAGGTGCAAAAGTGGGCAGTGGAGCTTGCCAATCAACCATTTGATCAATGGTGGCAGAATAAGGAATCTGAATGGACAGGTATTTTGACCATTTTTGCCGAAACTGCTTCAATAACCGTTGATGCCTTTCGTTATTTGACTCAACCTTTGTAAAGAATGGTAGCAATTTACGGGTATCGTGCCCCTGGATTTCAAAGAAATTCCAGATTTGTTGGAAGTTTTGTAGCGAGAAGGGATTGGGCGTCAGAGGGACTAATATATAATCCACTCCCGTAAAAATCTTGCTGACTCCAGGCTGTAGAAAGGATGGACAGTCCAGAAATACATAGTCGTATTGTGGCTTTAAGTATTTTAACCAGCGTTTGATCGACTTAGAGTCTTGATTGCTAAATATTTCTCGGCTCGGAGCCGTTGGATCGTGTGATAAATTGGGCAACAAGTGTACACCGGAATGCGACGTTGGTAAAATCCAGGATAATGGACCTTCGGGGTATTGTCGGCGGTGCGTATTGGAAAAGGTATTCGGAGCCGCGGATAGAGAATCGTTCGAAAAATAGTACGTCGCTGCAGCTTGGGGATCAAGGTCCCATAACAAGGTGTTGAAGCGGTCTTGCCCCGCTAAATAGGATAGATTGACACTAGTGGTTGTTTTTCCTACGCCGCCTTTCACATTGTACACTGCAAACGAGATCATATTCCTGGGTCTTTTAAAGAGTTTCCATGTGCTTTCGGTCTACTGATACCATAAAGAGCCTATTAATATAGCGAAGAATTAGTAGAATATCAAACGAAAAAATGGGGCTGATTCTAGCGGGTGCTAGGAAATGCTATTTTTTTATTTTTATGTAAATAACTGTATATGTGACTCTTGTGTATGGAATATGTTCTCATTTGATTTAATTCTGCTATATTCGCGATTCGTCATGTATGCCTAAAAAGTTACAAAGAAAGGAAGGTCTGTAGATAGGAAGGTCTGTATCGAAAAAGGATACTTTTTACGTACTTTACATAAAAAGATAACATACACTTAATCTAAGAGACCCGATCTAACTTGCCTTACTTTCTAGCTTTGTAGTCCAATCTTTTAGCGAAAAATCTATTTTCCAATCAACAACTCATTCCAAACCAATTTAAATACACTATGCCTATGATCCAGCGTTTTTTACTCTGCTGTACGCTGACCATACTAGCATCCATCGGCTTGCTTGGGCAAGAGCAATTCCAAGGATTCGAAGGAACAGCCAATGACAACTGGAACTTTACTGTAAACCCTCCCGCGTATAACGACCCTGGTGCTGGGGACCCAGATGTTTGGGATGCGGTCAATGCCGGCGAGATTACCCCTCTTTCGGGAGATTTCCTATGGTACATGCAAGATCTAGATAATCCAAACGGTGGTACCGAAGAGTTCCATATCATGGATTTTGAGATTATCGATATCTCTGCCTTCTCTTCCAATTTATTAACCTTCAATTACTATACCGAAGGTTATGAACCCGCCGATAGCCTAGGATATATATTGTATTTCGACGATGGAACAACTTGGGATATGGCCGATTATGTAGCTCTAAATCCTAATACCCAAGCTTGGGAATTAGTCGTAATCGACATTCCGGCGGATTCTGATTTTGTCCGTCTTCGTCTAATGGCTAAGCAAAATGGAGGGACCGATTGGGCCGGTTTTGACGATATCCGCTTGCAAAGTGCCAATGCAGATATTTTTCCACCCTTGGTACAATCTGTTGAAGTGATCAGTCCCTTCCAAATCCAAGTGGTGTTCTCCGAGCCAATGAATAGTAGTGCAGAAGTAGTAGCCAATTATAGTGGCATCAACAATCTAGCCACGGCAAACCTCAACGCTACACTCGATACGGTACTATTGAGCTATGGTTCTAATTTTCCAAATGGCCAAGAACAAACATTGACCATTGCCGGCGTTGAAGATCTGAATGGTAATGTAATCGACCCTGCCTTCGATTTTACCTTCATTTTCAATGGCGCCGTTCCGGATTTAGTATTTACGGAGATCATGTACAATGACACCTCCTCTAACGATAATCTCGAATTTATCGAGATCTACAATAATGGTTCCGATGCCGCTTTAGGTGGTTTAATCATCCAAGGAGAAATCACCTTCACTTTTCCCGTAATGGATATTGCTGCGGGAGAAATCCTCCTCCTGGCCCGGGAAGAAGCTATTGCCGAAGACTTCTATGGCGTAGACTTCATGGATTGGGGTACTGGTGGATTAGGTAATGGCGGTGGTCCTTTGGTTATTCTAAACACCGAGGGAGATATTATCGATTTTGTAGACTATGAAGACGATGCTCCATGGCCGGTAGCT
>JBCDIO010000382.1:0-4745 GCA_038748815.1 Bacteroidota bacterium | reverse complement strand
TTCGGAACCAGGCACTTGGAATTGGTATTCTACGGATCTGCTCTATCCGGAGATCCGACAGAAAGAGCTGGCTAGCCTGGACAGCGAACAACTCACCCAGATTGAGGAAGAGATTCAGAATGGCGATTGGCTGGTCTTACAGGGCAAAGTAGGGGATCTGTTTCTCAATACAGTAAATATCCAAATCAGCGATCCAAGGAGTCTATTTGAACCCAATATCGTCTTTGGACCCTTTGCCGAGGAGATGCCCCTCTATAGCTTTCAGGTGATTAATGGTTTGACCAGCAAGTCGATCGTGCGGATGGATACCACACTGGAGGTCAATGCCAAGGTATTTGATCTGTATCGAGATTCTGAACGCTACGAACTGATCCATATTCCGGACTTTCAGACCTACTTCCGCTTATTGAGCTACGACTCGGAAGGATTCTATGTACAAGCGGCAAAAAAATATCCCGAGCAAGAATGGTTCTATGGGCTGGAGTATCCCTCTTTGCATACGGGGAAGGATCATTTGCTCAAACTAACCTGGGGCAATATGATCGCAGCTCCGAGTTCAGATATCTACTCCTTGGAAGAATTTGCGGAAGCTTCCTCTGCCCCTTTAGAAATCTGGGTAGAAGACGAAAAACTACCCATTAAAAAATGCGTAGTAGTCAATAGCCCTAAATCGGGAGATGCTGATTTTGCTCTTTTAGAAGGCGATATCCAGGGCCAATTACAAACCCTGCTCCAAAAGCAAAACGTGCTACCCGAGACGAGTATTCTGATCATCGGTATTCAGACCGAAAAGGATGGGCAAACGCTACAACTACCAACGGGCTTCGTCATTCAGGTTGGACAGGAAAAGACCGCTTTTGCCCATGAGCTAAGCATCGAAGAAGTAGCCGGAATGGAATCGCTGCTTAAGGAAGAAGATCCGGATTTGGGTATTTATCGTTACGAGCAAATTCCGCTGATTGAGCTCATCGCCATTCTGACCGAGCACCGCACCAACCGGATGGAGCTCATCAATGTCCCCAAGGATATCTTTTTGAACGTCTCCTTTGTCGGGGAAGGCTATTCTCGGGTGCGTGCCCACGAGCACTTACTCAATGCTTTAAAAAAGAAATACCGCTTCAGACTGGAGCATCAACGCCTTACCAAATTGCACTGGAAGTTGCAGGTCGTTAATCCGGATCGTCTCGAACCCAACCAAATGGATCCGGATGCTGAAGCAGAAAAGGAGGCTCGGGTCTTTGACCCCCGAGGTTACCATCTACTCACCGGGTATAGCCTCAAAGAGCTCGCTCTCTATATAGAAGATCAATACGGGGAATTAATCGAAACCTGGCCCCATAGTTATGGCAAGCAGTCTTTCGTATTTGGTTTAGATTTCGGGGACTTTTCGGAGTTACAGCGGCAATTAGAAAACGAGTTTGGTTTACGCTTATTTGAGTCAGACCGCCTTTTTAATGGCATGCGCGTCCGTTTTATGCACGATCCTTCTTAATGCCTTTGGCAATGGCTTGACCGGCCAGAAACCCGCCGGTCCAGGCTGCTTGGAAGTTAAATCCACCCGTCACAGCGTCGATATTTAGCACTTCCCCGGCGAAGTGTAAACCGCGATGGATGCGGCTCGAAAAGGACTTAAAATTCACTTCATCGAGGTGTATTCCTCCGGCGGTGACGAATTCTTCTTTGAAGGTGCTTTTACCTTGAATTAGGTACTCTCCGGCGGTAATCTCGGTTTCGAGGGCTTGCTGCTGGGCTTTGGAGAGTTCGGCCCATTTCTGCTCCGGTCGAATATCAGCCGCCGCAACGAGCCGTTCCCAAAGGCGGCCCGGGAGTCCAAAACTCTTATCAGTTTGAATCTTCTTCTTTCCTTGCTGTTGCCGTTTATCTTGCCACCAGCTAGACCAATCAATGGACTGATCGGCAACCCAGTTGATTGTAATCCGAAATCGGTATTCCATTTTGTGTAAATCCCGGGCCGCCCAAGCGGATAATTTGAGTACACCCGGACCACTAAAGCCCCAGTGGGTGATCAGTAGTGGTCCCGATGCTTCGAAGTCTGTATCTAAAATATCAACTTGCGCTTGGGGGACGGAGAGTCCGGGAAGGCCTTGGATCCGTTCGTCTTTACAATTAAAGGTAAAAAGGGAAGGAACGGGGGGCACCATCTTATGGCCAAGGTGGCCGATGAGGTCCCATACTTTCTTGCTGCTGCCACTAGCAATTAATAGATGCGGGGCGTAGTAGTCTTGGCCCGATTGAAGCATGACCTTCCAGGGCTGGCCCTTACTTTCTGGCGGATAAAATTGTACAACGCGGCTTTGGGTTTGTACCCGAATATTGGAACTTCGAGCCGCTTTTTGCAGACAGTCAATAATCGATTGGGAGGAATCGGACTGAGGAAACATCCGGCCATCCTCTTCGATCTTAAGGGGTACCCCCCGGTCTTCGTACCAAGCCACGGTATCGCCGGTACAGAAATGGTGGAAGGGGCCTAACAGGGCTTTTTGTCCCCTTGGGTAATAGTCAACGAGTTCGTTGGGATCGAAGCAGGCGTGTGTCACATTACAGCGCCCTCCGCCCGATATCCGGACTTTATTCAACACCTCTTTTCCTTGTTCCAGAATGAGAATACGGGCACCGGGAGCCTCCTCCGCGCAAGTGATTGCCGTAAAGAAACCGGCGGCGCCACCACCGACTACAATTAGATCCCAGGAATCTTGATGGTTTGTCATTCGAGATGAGGTATTTATGACTTTAAGCCTTCAACATTTCCACATAGATACTGTTTAGGAGGCAAAGACAGAAAACATGTTCCAATTAAAACGCATACAAGATCTTCCCATCGACCTACAAACGGCCTGGGATTTCTTTTCGTCTCCCAAAAACCTAGCTACGATTACACCGGATAGCCTCGACTTTCAGGTGCTATCAGAACTGCCTGATACCATGTATCCAGGGATGTTCATTAAGTACCGGGTAAAGCCATTGGCCGGTATTCCAATGACTTGGGTAACTGAAATTACCTACGTTGAGCACATGAAATTCTTTGTGGACGAGCAGCGTGTAGGACCATACAGTATCTGGCACCATCAGCATTTCTTTGAAGAAATTCCTGGGGGAACCCGTATGATCGATATTGTAGACTACAAGTTGCCGATGGGGCCTCTTGGGGCAATCATGCACGGGCCAGTGGTAGAACCACGCTTAAAAGAGATTTTCGACTACCGTTGGGATAAGCTTATTGAGCTATTTGGGGAGTACAAAGGTGCTATGGCGGCTAAGCGTCCAGCGTAGGGAAGAGCCGCATCCTAGGCAAAAAACGTCCGGGAGGGTAGCTAGCTACTTGCGCAAAAGTGATAAAGCCGAAGTTTGTGTAGAATCCTTCGGCATTAGGGTCAGCATCCACTAATACGGGGCGACCTTTGACTAAGGCCTTAGTAAGCGACTTTTGTAACAGTCGTTTGCCAAGGCCTTTTCCAATGTAGGAAGGGAGGATCCAAAGGTGGTTTACTTCGACGTGCTCCGAATAGTCTTGCACGGCAGAAAATCCGATTGCTTGCGCACCGTCCAACAAAACGAGTATTTCTTGCTTGCTTAGATCTTCTTTGTGAAGCTCCAAATCCGGTTTCCAACGTTCCATCCAATCATCCGGATAGCCCCAGTGTGATTTGGCCACCCAACTGATCTTGTTCAAGGTTGGTAAATCGGCTATCTTAGCCGGCCGAATAGTATAATCACTAAGCATCATTATCTACGACAAGAAGGTGATCAGCACCCCGGCCGCCACGGCCGAACCAATAACTCCACTGATATTGCTCGACATGGCATATTGCAGAATGTGGTTTTGCGGATCGTGTTCTAGCGCAATTTCGTTAGCCACGCGAGAAGCCATAGGTACGGCACTGAGTCCGGTCGCTCCAATGAGTGGATTGATCTTCTTCTGAGAGAATAAGTTGTAGGTCTTAACGGCCAGAATTCCCCCCGCAATGGAAATTGCGAAAGCGAAAAAGCCACCTAAAACGATCATCAACGTTTGGACATTGAGAAACGAAGAGGCCGTCATGGTTGCCCCCACGGTAAGCCCCAAGAAGATAGTTGCGGTATTCATAATGGTATCGGAAGCCGCTTTCATTAAGCGGTTGGTGTCCGAACCAATCTCTTTGATCAAATTACCGAACAACAGTAGCCCAACCAGCGGCACCGCTGAAGGCACCAAGAGTGCTACCAATACGGTTAGGGCGATTGGGAAGAGGATCTTGACTACCCGTATGTTCTTGATCTGTACTTTACTTGGGAACTTCTGCTCCTGCTCTTTCATATTGATGAGCAGTTCTTCTTTCGATACGGTCATTCTGACCACTAGCGGAATAATAACAGGGACTAATGCCATGTAAGAATAGGCCGCAATGGCAATGGGGCCCAGTAAATGGGGTGCCAGAATGATTGAGGTATAGATAGCCGTAGGGCCATCCGCTCCGCCAATGATCCCGAGAGAAGCGGCTTCGGGCAGCGAAAAGCCCATCAAGACAGCAGTAATCAAAACGGTGAAAATCCCAATCTGGGCCGCGGCCCCAAAGAAGGCCAGGCGCAGGTTACGAAGCATAGGACCGAAATCGGTCATGGCACCTACTCCCAGGAAAATAAGGGGCGGCAAAAGCCCCGTCTTGATGAGTAGGTAATACAGCATATTCATGATGCCGTATTCTTTGGCAATGAGGCCAATAGGCATGTCACCGATATTGGCGATT
>JBCDIO010000381.1:0-4754 GCA_038748815.1 Bacteroidota bacterium | reverse complement strand
ATTCAGTTGTTAGGTTTCGCAGTTCCTTATTTTCAGCGTTTGCAGCAGAAAGAAGGAGAGAGCGGGCGGAAGAAGATCAATCAGATTACCCGTATTCTGACCCTGGCCATTACCCTTGTACAGGGTGGTGGTTATTTGACCTACCTCCGGACACAAGGAGCCGTAGATCCAAACATCGCTCCTGGTATTTTCTGGATCTCCAACATTATTATTCTATCTGCTGGAACCATTTTTGCAATGTGGTTAGGTGAGCGTATCACGGATCGTGGTATCGGTAATGGTATCTCTTTGTTGATTACCGTTGGTATCATCGCCGGACTACCCATTGCTTTAGTATCAGAATTCCAACTTCAACTAGCTAATAATGGTTTGATTCTATTTGTAATCGAACTAGCCCTCCTGTTCTTAATTGTCATGGCTACGGTTATGATTGTTCAAGGGGTACGGAAAATTCCAATTCAGTTTGCTAAGCGTATGATTGGCCGTGGTGCGAATCAAATGCCAGCCGCTGGGGTACGGGATTATATTCCATTGAAAGTGAATGCCTCTGGGGTAATGCCGATCATCTTCGCGCAGGCGATTATGTTTTTACCAGCTACCATTGCGCAATTCGTTGCCGGGAATGACCCTAATGCACTATCCCAGGGATGGTTGCAAGAGCTTACGAACCCGTTCTCCTTCTGGTCTAGTGTGATTACTTTCTTGCTGGTTGTAGTCTTCACCTACGTGTATACAGCACTTTTGGTGAACCCAACCCAATACGCAGATTATCTGAAGCGTCAAAATGCTTTTATTCCTGGTATCAAGCCAGGTAAGCCAACGGCAGACTTTATCGATGCCATTACTACCCGAATTACACTGCCAGGGTCTATTTTCCTTGGATTTATCGCAATTATCCCTGCAATCGCTGTTGGATTTGGTGTTAACACCGCTCTTGCGATCTTCTTCGGTGGTACTTCGATGCTAATCTTGGTAGCGGTTGTATTGGATACTCTACAGCAAATTGAAAGCCATCTGTTGATGCGCCGTTACGATGGTCTAGTTAAGTCTGGACGAATTCAGGGCCGTAGCCGGATGCAAGGAATTGGAGCGAGTATGTAATAAGCTCCTACAGGCACTCATAAGAGCTGCTAAACTTTTATTCGAGTCAAGTGGTTTACTTCCTGCACTTCAGTGTTGGATAGAACCAGCTCGATCACTAAAAAAGAACAATCAAAAGTTCACTCGAAATTTTTTGATTCAATAAATAATTGTGTCATCGGGTAGCTTCGGATACCTGATGACACAATTTTTTTGGAGGAGAGCTATTAACGTTTCGCAATGATCCATTACAAGACTCCGGAAGAGATTGAATTGATTCGCCAAAGTTGTTTACTGGTTTGTAAGGCCTTAGCACATGTAGCTAGTATCCTCAAACCTGGTATGACCGGTGAGCAGTTAGACACAGCAGCGGAAGAAGTCATTCGTGATCATGGTGCCGTTCCTGGTTTCAAAGGATACCGTGGATTTCCGGCAACCCTCTGTATTTCTCCCAATGAAGCAGTTGTTCATGGTATTCCTTCGAAAGAAGTGATCCAGGAAGGAGACATCCTTTCGGTCGATTGTGGGGTTTATATGAACGAATATTACGGGGATAGTGCTTACACCTTTGCGGTAGGAGAAATTAGTGAAGAAGTACGCCGTTTGTTAGAAGTGACCAACACTTCTTTGTACCGGGCCATTGATAAAGCCGTTATTGGTAATCGATTGGGCGATATTGGTTATGCCGTACAGGAGTACGTTGAGCGGAAACACAAGTTCGGAGTAGTACGCGAGTTAGTAGGGCACGGTATTGGCAGAAACTTACACGAAGCCCCCGAAGTACCTAATTATGGTAAAAGAGGTTGGGGCACCCGTCTGCAAGAAGGCTTGGTCATCGCAATCGAACCGATGGTAAACCTAGGTAGCCGAAATGTAAAGCATGCTCAGGATGGCTGGACAGTCATAAGCCGTGATCATAAGTCATCTGCCCATTTTGAGCATACCGTAGCCGTTGGGGTAGACCGAGCGGATATCCTTTCTGACCACAGTTTGATTGCGGCAGAGATTGATAAAAACGACAATATTTGGAAAGTCGGCGTATTGGATGCCGAACCTGTTAAATAATTAATAGGAAGGTTTAGACTTTTTGGTAAAATTACCTATCTTTGCCCTCCGAAAAATAAACTATGGCTAAAAAGGATCTGATAAAGCAAGATGGCATCATTGAAGAGGCCTTGTCTAATGCAATGTTTAGAGTGCGCCTCGAAAATGACCACCAAATTGTCGCGACGATCTCGGGTAAGATGCGTATGAACTATATTCGGATCTTGCCTGGAGATAAAGTGGCAGTGGAAATGTCTCCTTACGATTTGTCCCGTGGCCGTATTATTTATCGATATAAGTAAATCCGCATAAACACAATATCATGAAAGTTCGTGCATCAGTAAAGAAACGGTCTGCAGACTGTAAGATCGTTCGGCGGAAAGGAAAGATCTACATTATCAACAAAAAGAATCCAAAATTCAAGCAGCGTCAAGGGTAATTTGACGGTGTGAAAAAATAATCGACGATGGCGCGTATTGCTGGTAATGATTTGCCGAGAAACAAGCGAGGAATGATCAGTCTAACTTATATTTTCGGAGTTGGGCGGTCCCGTGCGAAAGAAATTCTGGATAAAGCTGGAATTGATCACGATACCAAAGTGCAAGATTGGACAGATGACAACGTCCGAATGGTATCCAAGATCATCCAGGATGAATATAAAGTAGAAGGGGAGCTTCGTTCGGAAGTTCAGATGAACATCAAGCGCTTGATGGATATCGGTTGCTACCGGGGACTACGTCACCGGAAAGGGCTGCCCCTACGTGGTCAACGGACACAAACCAACGCTCGTACCCGTAAAGGTAAGCGTAAGACCGTTGCGAATAAGAAGAAAGTGACTAAGTAATCATAGCGGGGGAGATCCTGTTGTTCTTAAATTCCTATTAGGCATGGCAAAAGGAAGAAAAGCAGCTGCAAAGGCTAAGAAAAGAAATGTCAAAGTAGATCCTGAAGGATTCGTATATATCAAAGCGAGTTTCAACAATATCATTATCTCTTTGACAAATAAAAAAGGAGACGTTATCTCTTGGGCATCGGCGGGTAAAGCTGGATTCCGGGGTTCTAAGAAAAATACTCCTTATGCAGCACAAGTTGCTGCTTCGGATGCTGCAAGAGTAGCATATGAAGCAGGAATGCGAACCGCTCAGGTTTTGGTGCAAGGTCCTGGTTCAGGACGGGAAGCCGCAATTCGGGCAGTGGATTCTGTTGGAATTAAAATTTCTCGGATCCGTGACGTGACACCTGTGCCTCACAACGGATGTCGCCCACCAAAGCGTCGCCGCGTATAATTATCAATTGTCGAATCATTTAGCAAACAAATAAGATGGCAAGATATAGAGGGCCAAGAGCTAAAAAAGCAAGAGCATTCGGAGAAGCAATCTTCGGTTTCAGCAAAGCGTTTGAAAAGAAAAAGTATGCTCCGGGTATGCACGGGAATTCCCGTCGCCGTCGTCAGAAATCTGACTACGCTTTACAATTAATGGAGAAGCAAAAGGCAAAGTATACCTACGGTGTTCTTGAACGCCAATTCCGAAACCTCTTCGAAACAGCTAGTCGTAAAGGTGGAGTTACCGGTGAAGTACTTCTCCAATTTTTGGAAGCTCGTTTGGATAATACCGTGTATCGGATGGGAATTGCACCCACCCGACGTGCTGCTCGTCAGTTAGTATCACACAAACACATTCTTGTGAATGGTGTTATTACCAATGTTCCTTCTTGTCAGCTCCGTCCTGGAGATCAAATCTCTGTTCGGGGCCGCTCACAAGCACTTACGGTTATCCGAGATAGTGTAGGTGCCAAAAATGATATACGTAAGTTTGGATGGTTAGAATTCAACCCAGATAAAATGGAAGGAATCTTTCTAGCCTATCCGGAGCGGGAAAATATCCCAGAGAAGATTAATGAGCAGCTAATTGTCGAACTTTATTCTAAGTAATCGCTTATTGGCAGCTTCAGCAAAATAGCAAATATCACAGCAGATAGCCGGTCAAAAGATCGCTATCTGCTGAGTTAGTATATAAGGCTGGCCTTTATCCCCACTAGTTTCAGCCAATTTTAAGCCCCGCAGGGCACTCTCGATCTTCGGTCGAATAAACTGCAACTCACAAAGTATTGGATACCATATGAGCATTTTAAATTTCCAAAAGCCCGATAAAATCGTCATGCAGAAAGCAGACGATTTTGAAGGAATCTTCGAGTTCAAACCCCTAGAACCAGGCTTCGGCCAAACGGTAGGAAACTCGCTGCGCCGAGTTCTGCTTTCTTCTCTAGAAGGATTCGCAATCTCCGCCATTCGTATTGCAGGAGTTGACCACGAATTCTCTTCGATCAAAGGTGTCGTAGAAGATGTAGTCGATATCATTTTGAATATGAAACAAATTCGACTCAAGCAATTGATTCAAGAGGATGAAATTAGCCAAGAGAAGATCTACTTAACCATTAGTGGAAAAGAAGAATTTCATGCTGGTGATATCGAAGAGCACACGAATGTGTTCAAGATTATGAACCCTGATCTGTTGATCTGTACCATGGAACCTTCTGTAAATTTAGAAATGGAGCTAACGGTAACAAAAGGCCGGGGTTATGTTCCAGCTGATGAGAATTTGCCAAAGGATGCTCCAATTGGTGTTATT
>JBCDIO010000380.1:0-4764 GCA_038748815.1 Bacteroidota bacterium | reverse complement strand
TCGATTTCCAACCCAGGGTGCGGTGGATGTCCGCTTTCTTAAAGTGGGGAGAAGTCTTATAGAACAAGCGCGCGCCTAATTCTCCAATCGCGACAATCAGGAAGGCAAGGAATAAAAAGGTGATGAGGGAAAAGACGATTCGTTGTCCTAAGCTAAACTGCTTTTTCTCTGTGCTCATTGTTGGTCTAGTATTGAGGGCGTAAAGATAGCTAATGAGAAAATACCCAAAGCGAAGTGCTTGAGGAATTTAATGTGAAGCCTAAATACTTATTAGCAAGGTGCAAGAACTAGTCGCCAAGGAGCTATCCGAGAAAGCAGTCGGCCTGGCTATCCCAAATACTTAAAGCTGAGACCTTGAGCTAAGGAAAACGCCACCCACCTTTTTTGGTCTATCGCTGCCCAAACAATAGGAGCATAATAAAAAGATGACTAATTTTAGTCGACTATTTACTTGGATTTTTTAACTATATTTTTAGATTTGTGACATAGATAAATGCCCATTGGGTGGTTTTGTGTGTATAAACTATTCTACACAATAAACACAAAAATCGAAGAACCATTACGAAATAAAGGATTTTGTGTAGCTTGAATCCGAATCGAGCCTCGTTCGTAATGAACGGGGCTTTTCATTAGATTGTACCCTACATAAAGCTATCTCATATCGATCACGTGGTCCTGCGAGTAGGGGACTTGGCGGTTTCGGTCACTTGGTACGAACGCATTTTGGGCGTGCAGCGTTTTCAGCCTCCCGGCAGCCTTTTCCCGTTTTATGGTGCTCGGCGATTTTGGGATCGCGCTGTTTCCGGTCATTGCGGACCATGAAGAAGAGAAGCCGCGGGGTACGGGCTTGGAGGGAGACCACTATACTTTTCGTTCCGCTCCGGAAGACTTTCAGGAGGCAACCAATCATTTTCGGATGCTGGGAATCCCATTTATCTATAAAAACCATACCTACTTCGAGTCCATTTACTTTTACGATCCCGGCGGCCATGAATTAGAGATTACGAGTCCTTTACCGAAGTTCTTCGGCCAATAATTCCACGCGGCTTAGCAACCAATTTCGATTGATGATTTGGGTTTGCTCGGCCACTTCTTTTTCCAGCTTGACGAACTCCTTGCGCAGGGATTCCTTCTTGCTAAAGCCAATCCGTCGGCGGATACCCATGGCTTTGCGGGTGTAGTTGAGCAGTCGTTCAAAGGCTTGTAGTCGTTGGCCGGCCATTTTTTGATTGCGCTTTAAGTATTGTTTGAAAGCAGCGGCTAAAGAATCCATTGCTTCTTCTTCTTGAAGATCGTAATAGGTGCGTAGAAGCATCGATTTGGCACCAAGATAGTACCGGAAATCCGAGTACTCCATATGAGCGAGTAACTTGAGTACTTTCTCGAGTTGACCAGACTCGTAGTAATACGAGGCTAAGTTAAAAGAGTACGCTGTTTCTTGCTGTTGTATCGGTAGGATAGCGCGATAATCCTCGATAAAAGCCCGGATGAACATGAATTCCTTGACCCGCAATCCAATGGTGACAATGTTTTTGTAATGCCATTCTGGAAGGGTTCCATTCACCAGGAGTAAGCCTTTGTGTAACTGCAACTGGAAAACCGTGAACGATCGTTTCAGGTAGGAACTATCTCCTCGGTTCACTTGCCCGATGCAGTAATTCTGCAGGTAGTTGTATACGTTTTGTACTTCCGCAAAAGGCAGAGCTTCTTCCCGATCCCCAATAAACTGCAAGAGGTCTTCGAATGGCTCGGCAGATTGGCTAGCCAACAATCGATAAATCTGGTAATAGATTGCAATCACTGGTTGTTCGCGGTAGTGTTCCCAAGCTCCCGCAATTTCGGCTAAGGCCGGACTTAGGAGTTTTTGATCGAACTCGACCCGCAGAATCGCCTTGCGGATGAGCATTTCGCAGGCATCTTTTAGCTTTTCACTAAGAAAAAAGTGATCGAGCTGTTCTTGCTTCGTTTGGAGTCGTCCATCCTGTTGGTGACGTCCGATTTCGGCAAAATGGTAATCGCCCTCCGTAGCCAGCTGCCACTGGTGCCAATAGTAGAGACTCCCCTTGGGTAATTCTTGACTACTTTTTTGCAGGGCCTGGTTCCATTTTTTCTCAAACCAACGGTGCAAGCCACGGGACCGCAGCTGTTCTAACAATAGAATTTCGGATTCTACTGGGGTTTCCCGAACTTTCTCCACAATGAGAAACTGCTCCAATAATCGGGTCGAATAGGTGAGTAAGACGGGAAGTTGAGCAGCCGCTTTTGGCTCTTTGGGAAAGACCTTTTTCAGTAAATAGTCCCTTTCTATCTTTTCTTCCGAAAAAGCTGGCCAACAAGTACTTAGGTAGTCTATCAGCTGCTGGACGGCCCGATGCTTATTGTGGTAGGGAGAATGGGCAAAATGCGTAAATCGAGTCATTTCTTTTCGATTTAAGCTGCCTAAAGCGAGAAAGAGTTTATGTTTCTTCAAAAAATATCCAAATTTTGGTGGATTGCAAAAGTATGATATAGAGGGTTTTAATTAGATTTTTGCTGCTTAATGTGTAGTAGAAAATCCAAAAAATACGCGCATTTGTATTTTTTTTGGGCATCGGGAAGTAACATTTTTGTATCACTGCTAATAGACATAGGCTGGAAGGCTTGCCGTTAGCAGTCCCTTGCAACGACAAACCACGTATTATGGATCTTTCTACAACGACCCAATTATCCCGATCGATTACCAAAAATCAAACCATGAACAAGCAGCTATTCTTCTTGCTTTGGATGTATCTTCTGCCCCTCACCACTATCTTTGGGCAGAGTACGATCTGTATTGAATTCGAGGACTTCTCGGCCAGCCAGTACGGCATTACTACCGGAGAAATGCCAGGTGAGCAAATCTACGAGCAGGATGGCATCACCATTGCCTTAGAAGAATTTGTCTACTCGGATGGAAGCACCGGTTTTTTGAATGCTTTTTTGGGGGAGTTTTTCCCGCCAACCCCACTCATGCTGGGAACCCAAATACTGCCCTCCAATCTTAGCTTGCTCGTAGATTACACCAACATTAACAGCTTCGAGATTGATAATGTCTCCTTTCTTTACTTTGACGGTGGGGGAGAGGAGAACCTCTCGGTGAATGGCTCGCCCATGCAAGTCGTTAATACTTTTACGGAACTGCCTCCTTCCCTTGGAGGGGTAGATATTGAAGTTTTAACCAACCTTCCGGGAGCGCCCACCAACGTAGGTATCGTTTCGCTCACTGGTGCTATCGAAACCCTTTTGGTGGGCGGCCAAGAATTAGCCATTGACCAATTGTGCGCGATTGGAGAAGAGGTAACGGGTTCCTGCGCATTGACGGATCCTACTTACCAATATTTTTCTTGTGGAGAAAACGGTCAGTTCGATATTCTCCTCGATTTTATAGTAACGGATCCAGGAGCCACCGAATTTACGGTAGAAGGGCCTTTTGGTCTGGAAACCTTTGCCTACGCCGACTTACCGGTTTCGGTAGGATCTTTCTTTGGCGATGGCCAAAGTACGTACTCCATCGAGGTGAAAGATCTAGCATTGCTCGATTGTGGTTTCAATCTAGATATCGAAGCACCCAATTGCAGCGACTTTTGTCTCGATTACGAATTGTTGGAAGAAGGAGATGCCTTTGGTTTCGGCACCCCCGCCGGTAATGCCCCCGGTGACTTGTTCTATTTCCAGAATGGGATTAATGCCTACCTGGCTGAATTCTCGGATGCTAATAGCAATCCTACCTTTGGTTCTCTTTCCGTATTGGATGGATCTGGTTTGGGAGCTAGCTCGATTGGTGGCTTAGCGGCGAGTCTGGATAATGTGAGTATTGATTTCAACTTTACTGATCTACCGTACCCGGTTTATCAAGCCCAAATTGGCTACTTGTACCAAGGTGGTAGCGTTAACCTGCAAGTCAATATGGGCGACCTTTGGGTTGGGTCTTCTATCGCTGATTTACCCGCTGAACCCGCTCCGGGAGTAAGCCTGAGCGTAGTTGGCTCGGCGGATGCCGGATACATCATTCTGACCGGTGGCTTGGAGTCTATTCTCATCGGCGGTCAGGAATTAATCCTCGACAACCTCTGTACTTGGACTGAAGGCTACGACCCTGCCTGTTTGATTACCACGGTCTTGGTCCAGGATTTACCCTGCGGAGTAGATGATGAATACTACGTCGAATTAGATCTCGCCATTCAACAGCCTGGTGCTTTCGGATTTGAAGTAACCATTGATGGAGTGTCCTTTGGCACCTTTGATTACGCGAATCTGCCCATTACTTTGGGGCCACTGCAAGGTGGCAGCAATCAGACCTACGAGTTGTCCGTACAGGATGTCGAATTCCCGGATTGCGATAAGGTGGTGCAGTTTGCTACCCAAAGTTGTAGCGATCAATGCTTGCAATTTGAAGGCTTAGAACCCAATACCGAATTCTCACCAAACAATGGAAATACTCCCGGTGATATAGTGTACGAGGAAGATGGGGTCGTGGTTTCCCTGGGCGAATTTGAAGATGATAATGGGAATATCCTATTTAATCTAGTGGGTGTAGAATCAACCAGTAATTTTCCGGCTCCCAATTTCACCGACCAATTCTTCTTTGTATCACTGATGAGCCTGGAATTCGATTTTACCGGATTGCCAGAGAACGTTTACTCCGTCAGCTTCTTGTATAACGACTGGGGTGGCCCCGAAAACCTAAGTATCAATGGGGGTACCAATTACGTAGTAAATACCCTGCCAGAACTGGAGACCCTCAAT
>JBCDIO010000379.1:0-4766 GCA_038748815.1 Bacteroidota bacterium | reverse complement strand
TGCACCTTGTGCCAATTCTTGTAATGTGTTTCTACCAGACTTTTAAACTGTCGAAGTAAAGAAACACTGGCTTGGGTAACCTGCGTGTTATCCTCAATGGGTAATGTACAACTGTTGTTACACCGAATTAAAAAGAGCTTGAGTAAAGCACCAACCCCTTGGTCTTTAAATTTCTCATCGCCTTTAGAAAAAGCCTCAATCTGGTTGAGGATCGACTTTAGCTCTTCCCATTCCTCCTCGGTTGGTTCCAAAGGTGGGCTTTCTCCGGCATCCTGAAATAAATGCAGGTCTTCGATGAAGCAGGCTTCAATTCCATTCTGTACTAAAAAGGCTTGGGAGAAGGTGAGTACGAAACCCTTTGGGGCCGCTTTTTCGACCAGTTGATGTACCTGCCCCGGACTTACAAAGTAGATTTGTCGTGCTCCCAGTGTGTACTCCTTGAAGTCTAAAAGGTGTTTTCCAAAAGCTTCTTCGGCACAAAGGATGGTATAGTAATCGTGCCGATGGGGAGCGTCGGCCTGTCCCCCAAACTTGGCGTAAAGGTCTTCCATCCGTTTGATGGCGTAGGACTGCAAATGATCCTCCGGATGGATATCGGTATACTGTTTGATTACATCCATACCAATCAAACCAATAGCTTGGGGGGAAGTTTAGAAAGGAGCCGTTTTGGAGGCAATCAGCCCAGCGAAAGCCCGGTAGCTTCCTCTTTCTTCAGACCAACAAGGGCCTTAGCGTTCAAATCTAAAAGGCCCCTTTACCGAAGCAGGAACCCATCCTTCCAAGGGTCTTGCTCGTCCATTACGAAGCTATGGTACCCACTGATCCATGCGTCGCCATCAACTCGTGGGAGTATGGCTTTAAACGGGCCATAGTTGGCCGTTTCCTCCACGCAAACACCCATTTTACTACCCAGAATACTGGCAATTTCGATCCGCTGACCGGGTACCAACTGCTTTTTTCGGTCAGAATGGCGGCCCGGCCAGACACGCCCGAACCGGTGGGGGAGCGGTCTACCTCGCCGTCGGCGAAAATGCACACATTGCGGGAGTGGGTATCCGTACCGGGACTTTCTTCCCGGAAGATCACTCCGTATAAGAAGCTCAAATCCGATTCGAAAGGATGTTCGATCAGATCGGCATAAGCCTCTTGAATGACTTTCTTCATAAGTCGTCCCCATTTGATAAACCAATCGGTGTTGGCGGGAACAATGTTTTTCGAAAATTGAGCGGCGTCTACGTACGCATAGAAAGCCCCACCGTAAGCAAAGTCAAACCGGATGGCCCCATATTCTGGCAGATCAATAGAAAGATCTAATTCAACCACAAAACTAGGTACGTTCACAAAGCTGATCTCTTCCCATTGGTCTCCTTTGCGGATTACCCGAGCGTCTAATTGACCGCAGGGGGCATCGATCTTTAGGCTATAGATGCGGGTGTCTCCATCAGCTCGTTGAGGAACTATCCAGTTGGCTTGTGCTGCCAGCTTACTGATAGCCAGGGTAGCGTGACCACACATGGTGCTATAGCCGGCATTGTGCATAAAAAGGACGCCAAAATCGGAGTCGCTGCGTTCGGGGGCAAGGGGAATGAGGCCGTACATATCAGCGTGTCCACGGGGCTCGTACATCAGGCGCGTGCGTATCTGATCGTATTGTGCTTCCATCAATCGCCGATTGGCCAGAACGGTTGGTTGGTCCAAGCGAGGACCTCCACTGACCAGAATGCGCAAGGGTTCTCCTCCGGTGTGCATGTCGATAGTATGAAGTGCCGGAAAGGAAGTCGGGAGTGGATGGGGAAAGGTTTGGGCAATGGTTTGTAAAATGGACATGAGCATAACAATTTAAAGCAGCAAAAAACGGGCCGCAGCGAGATCTTCCTGGGCGAAACCCACCGACTTGAATAAGGTGATCTCCGCATTCGAATGACGGCCAGCGTGTTTCCGCCGACAAAGATCCAGTAAGGTGGCTCGGATGTCTTCTTTATGGAGAATACCGGTTTCTAGAGGCTGGTAAAGATCTCCGGATTCCTCTAAACCTTGCCAGGTATCCAAGTACACTTCGCAGCGTCGGATCACCTCGTCGTCGGCTTCTCGTTGATCTTTACGATAACTTCCAATCAGATCTATATGCTGTCCCGTTTGCAACCATTCTCCATGTACGATTGGTTGGAAACTACTGGTGGCAGAACTAATGATATCGGCTTGTGGAACGGCTGCCTCCAAATCCCTAATAGGCAGGGCGTTAATGCCCATCTCCTGAAGGATCTGAGTTTTTCGTTGGGCTTTGTCGTAGTTTCGCCCCCATATTTGTATTGACTCTAGCGGAAAAAAGGTTTGGTAAGCCTGTGCTAATTCGGTGGAGAGGCGTCCGGTGCCGAGAATCAATAACCGCTTGGCATCGGACCTAGCTAAGAAACGAGCCGCTACCACCGAAGCGGCCGCGGTGCGTCGAGCCGTCAAGCTAGCTGCATCCATGATGGCAAGCGGGCTCCCCGTTCTGGCCGAAAATAAGACATAAAGACCCTGAATGGCGGGTAAGCCCTGGATTGGATTATCAGGGTGTACCGTTACCATTTTGACCCCAAGCTGCTCTTGATCCCAGGCGGGCATCAAGAGCAGATCGTGGCTTGGCGGGCCAGCGTGGGTCGTATAATGGGGGCGTTCCGGAACCTGGGCCGGTTGCTGTAGAAAGCGCTCCAAATAGGGTACAAAATTCTCGTATGGGAGCTTTTTAAGAATGGCCTCAGCGTTCCAGTAAGGAATATTATTCTCCAAAAATATCGTCTATTTCAAGATTTAACCATTCTTCTAGGTGTTCGATAAAGTCGGTCCGCATAGCCGTATCCATAAAGAAGATACGGGCGGTACCGTGGTGTTTACCGGGAAGCACGTATTTGACAGACTCGACCGCTTCGGTGATTTCGACCCCGGTGGCGGTCCAAGTGTCTAATTCACCGTAGATGTATAGCAGTTGGTCCGCCTCAGAGGCCACCCAAGCGTTGACTTTTTCGTTGAGCCGGTTATCGTATTGAGCTTCGGAGCCTTTGGGATAGAAAGAAGCGTTCGGATTGCCCGAAAGTTCATCCAGTAAACCTTTGAAATCGTCGGTTTCGAAGCCGTAATAGCCCATTTGGGTGGAAGCCTGATAATAGTGTGGTGCGTAAAGGGTCATGGATCGATCGTCGTAAAAAGCCAGGCCAACCACATCCAAGAAATGTTGAATTTGGGTCTCCATATCGGCCTTAGCATCCGGAATATCGGCGCAATCACTGCCCCATTGCCAGAAAGAAAAGGGGTATTCTAGAATGGCAAACTCGAAGGCCTTCTCGATAGAACCCAGGTAGTCAAAAGAGTAATCGGCTCCCTTACTATACCATTCTAAAAGGGGTAGAATGGTTTTCTTTTCTTTTAGCATTCTTTTTTGGAAGTCCAGAATGTCGGCCCGACATTCTTTCGTACCTACTTCATCTAGAAATTCGTAAATCCGAGGGTCTTCAATACCGCGATTGAGCGGGGCTACGTAGGGGATGGAAACGCTCACATCATTGGGGTAAAAATACCGATAGAAGATGGTGGTTTGTCCCCCTTTGCTGATGCCTGTACTTACCCAGGAGTTATCATCGTAGATTTTCCCGAGGAGGGTGCGAATATGGTGCAAGTCGGCAGTCACATTTTCTAAAGTAAGATACCGCCAGTCTAAAGAATCGGGTACCGATACACCAAAGTATCGATGTTCTACATTGATGTAGTTAGCTTCCAGAAGGTTAGCCACCTCATTGGGCCGGCGACTGATCATATAGCCATTGGTATTCATGACTACAGGGCGATCAAATCCGCGATGTTCCAAGACTACCAGTTGGTCAAAGTATCCCAATTCCGGTTGCTTGTGATCAAGTGGTTGACGGACTTTCATCTCGTACCGACGGGCTCCGTTGGCGTTAGTTTCTAGTTGCTTGAATTGCAGGTCCGGGAGTAAGAACAAAGCTTCTTCGATGCTCTGAGCTTGTGAAGTGGAAATCCACAGAAAAGCACAGGCCAATAACAGGAAACGAGTGGTGCGCATATATTTTTTCTGGGAAGATAGAAAAATTGCGTACCACAGCAAATGGATAGATTTTTAAAGAAGTACTTAAGAGGCTGATTTCCCCTCGGTCTGGCGTTTGCGCTCTAAACGATCCAGGAAAGTTTGGATGTGTTTCTTGGCATTTTGGTAGCCAATTTCGTAGGCAAGCTCCACGGCCGAAGTATCCATAATATTCAGTTGGCTCAACTCATCGGGTTCAAAAATGAAATCACACATCTGTAAACGCTTCGCTGAGGTTTCGTAGAAAGTCAATTCAAAGGATCGCCAGAGCAGACTCCAGGGGGAAGATTCAATGTTTGGCTGCGTTGTTTGCGCTAATGGGCTAACGTGGCTTGCGATGATGAAATCGCACTGGTCGATGAGGGGTTCTACGGGAACATTATTGATGATGCTGCCATCCGCGTGGGAAGAACCGTTAATTTCGACGGGGGTGAAGAAAATGGGTAGAGCCATACTCGCTAACAAGGGCCGAAATAGTTCGCCTTTGCTAAAGGCTACGGCTTTACCCTTAACTAAGTCGGTAGCTACGACCGCAATGGGTTTTGCTAATTCTTCAAACGTTTTGGCAGAAAAGAAATCAATCAAAATTTCCTCCAACTTGGTGGAGCGCAGTAAGCCAAGGGTACTCCAGGCAAAGAACTTGTATTGGAAAAGTTCGGTCTTTTGAAAAAGGCTCAATATCTTT
>JBCDIO010000378.1:0-4767 GCA_038748815.1 Bacteroidota bacterium | reverse complement strand
TGTACCGTGGAGAATCTGGACCCAATGGGGATTCACACCGGAGACAGTATTACGGTAGCCCCGGCAATGACTCTTTCGGACACTGCTTACCAGCAGATGCGGGACGAAGCCATTCAAGCCATGCGCTCGTTGGGTAACTTTGCCGGTGGTTGTAATATTCAGTTCTCTCAGAACCCAGAAACGGAAGAGCTAATCGTCATTGAAATTAACCCTCGGGTTTCTAGATCTTCGGCCTTAGCAAGTAAAGCGACCGGTTACCCAATTGCCAAAATTGCCGCTAAATTGGCGATCGGATATACCCTCGACGAATTAAAGAATCAGATCACTAAGACTACATCTGCCTACTTTGAGCCAACGTTGGACTACGTGATCGTTAAGATGCCACGTTGGGACTTCCCTAAATTTTACGGAGCCGACCATACACTTGGACTACAAATGAAGTCCGTTGGAGAGGTTATGGGGATTGGACGGAGTTTCTTGGAAGCCCTACAAAAAGCGTGTCAGTCGCTCGAGAATAACCGCATGGGACTCGGAGCGGATAAAAAAGAGTGGATCAAGACCGAAGATATTCTGGAACGACTTGAAAAAGCTAGCGACGATCGCCTATTTCGGGTGAAAGACGCGATGCGCCTGGGAGTTCCGAATAAAACGATAAAAAAGCTCACCCATATTGACCCTTGGTTCTTGAAACAGATCAAGAAATTGGTCAAAATGGAGAAGCAGCTTAGTAAATATAATGTGCCGGAAGATATCGAGCCAGAATTTATGCTCGAGCTGAAGCAAGCCGGTTACTCGGATGCTCAGATTGCTTGGTTAATGCGCGTTAGCGAAGATGAAGTACGCACTTACCGCAAAAAGCAAAACATCACCCGAACCTATAAGATGGTAGATACTTGCGCGGCCGAGTTTGAAGCTCAAACACCGTACTTCTATTCTACCTTCGACAGTGAGAATGAAAGCATTCCATCCACTGGTAAGAAAAAAATCATGGTCTTGGGCTCAGGCCCAAACCGGATTGGCCAAGGTATTGAGTTTGACTACTGCTGTGTACACGGTTTGATGGCCATTAAAGAGGTCGGTTACGAAGCCATCATGGTTAACTGTAATCCGGAGACCGTATCTACCGACTTTGACGTAGCCGATAAGCTTTATTTCGAGCCTATTTTCTGGGAACACCTGGAAGAGATCATCGAATTGGAGAAGCCCGAAGGGATTATCGTTCAGCTGGGTGGACAAACCGCCTTGAAACTGGCGGAGACCTTCCACGCAAAAGGCATCAAGATCATCGGAACAAGCTTCCCCAACATGGACCTCGCGGAAGACCGGGGCGTGTTCTCCGACTTGTTAAAGAAACTAGATATTCCTTACCCACGGTATGGAGTAGCTAGAGACGTAGATGAAGCCTTGGAAATTGCGAACCGGGTAACGTACCCAGTATTGGTTCGCCCATCTTACGTACTAGGTGGACAGCGGATGCGAATTGTGATTAACGATGAAGAACTAGAGCGTCACGTACTCTCTATTTTCAAGCACTTGCCGGATAACAAAGTCCTGATCGATCAATTCCTAGATCGAGCAAAAGAGGCGGAAGTAGATGCTATTTATGATGGGGAGCAGATTCACATCATGGGTATCATGGAACACATCGAACCAGCGGGTATTCACTCCGGTGATAGCTCAGCGGTACTACCTACCTACAGTCTTTCACCGACGGTGGTAAGCACCATGGTAGAATACGCAGAAAAGCTAGCGAAAGAACTGCAGATCAAGGGTTTGATCAATATCCAGTTTGCTATCAAAGACGAAAAAGTATACGTGATTGAGGCCAACCCTCGGGCATCGCGGACTACGCCATTTATTGCAAAAGCCTACCAAGTACCGTACTTGAAGATCGCGACCAAGATCATGTTAGGTACGCATAAACTTTCGGACTTCAACATTCAGCCACGCCCGCAAGGCTATGCCATCAAAGTACCGGTATTTAGCTTCAATAAATTCCCGAAGGTAGATAAGCAACTTGGTCCAGAGATGAAGTCTACCGGTGAGGAAATCCGATTCATAAAAGACCTATCTGATCCATTTTTCTTGGATTTGGATAACAACCGATACATGTATTTGACGCGATAATCTATTAACGCTCAACTACTACTTTACCAATTGATTGCCCGCTGCGGAAAAAGCGTACCGCAGTGGGCAATTCATTGAAGGCATACCGGTGACCTACCATAGGAGCTTTAATCCCTAACTGCCCAACTTCCGCCAACATTTGATGCATTAATTCAACCCGTTCGTGTAGATAGATCAAATTAAATCCGAGAACCGCTCGATTGGATTCGATCAGGTCACGTGGGTCCAATTTCGGGCGATTGATAAACTTCCAAAGCAGCTTCAGATAATTAGGTCGATCCCCATCCTGGGCGTAGTTAGCAGATCCGTATAACACCATTCGTCCCCGAGGTGCCAGCCGTTTGAAACTCTCGGCCAGAATATTACCACCGATACACTCCATCACCAGCAGGAGATCTCTTCCGGCGAGGGCCGACTCTAACTTCTCCGGAAAGTCCTTCCCTCTAACGATCACTTGATCGTAGCCTTCTTCTTGGCAGAATTTCACCTTGCGCGTACTACCTACTGTTCCGATGGTAAAGGCACCGAATTTCTTGGCAATCCGATTGGCGAGCGTTCCTACGCCACCAGCCGCACTGTGTATCAAAACGGTGTGTCCTTGTTCGATTTTCCCCAGCTCAACGAGGCCGTAATAAGCGGTCAGTACTTGTACTAAATAGGCTGCCCCAGTGGACATGTCCCAGTCTTCGGGTATGGGAATCAAATACCGATAGTCCACTTTCAAATGCGATGCGTAGGCACCAAACCGGGTAACGCCCATAACGCGCTGACCAACTTCTAGCCCTTCTGTCTCGGATCCTAATTGGGATACCACACCCGCGAATTCCAAACCAGGTATAAAAGGTTCGGTTGGAGTCGCTCCGTAGAGCCCCCAAATTGCAAAAACATCGGCAAAGTTGAGCCCGATTGCTTTGACGTCAACGAGGACTTCCCCCCTTTCAGGGGCAGAGATTTCTTCCTCAGAAAGCTTGAGATCCTGAAAGCTTCCTGCTTTCAGCCGGTAGACTTGTCGTTTCATGCGCCTAAGATAGGAAAGAGTCGGAAAAGCGGGAGGAAGTACGTAGAGGTGGTCCCTTTTAAACCCCGAGTACTCGGGATAAAGGTAGGGGCTGAAACTTGCATTAGTAGCCTTAATGAAATAAAAGGAATGGTTTTTTCTAGAAAATCGCTGATAATCTACATTCGACCGATCTGGCCCGATTGGTTGATCTTATACTCCATCAATTTCGCCACCATACCCGCTCGGCGCTTAGCCTCCTTGGCTGTGGAGCCCCTAAAGTGGGTATCAACGGTTTTTTGCCAATGGTCAATCCAACTAATGAAATGTTCTTTGCGAATGGGACGGCTCTCATTTAATTGTAAGTGCTTCTCCATGGCATTACTGCGGTAGACAATATTGCCTAACAAAATCGATTCCCAAAAATCACAGATAACAGGTAAGTGGTGGTCAAGGTCCAACTCCTCAAAAAAGGGATGCATCAATTCATCCAGTAACAATTGCTCGTAAAAGGTGGATACCAAAAATTCAATATCCTGTCGATTCGAGATATCTTTCATCTACGTGCTTACTGAAATTGTTCCAGGATTGGTTTGGCCTCTGGATGATTAGGGTCGATGGCAAGAATTCGACGCAAAAGAACCTTACCAGTAGCCGCATCATTCCGTTGAAAACGAACCGCCGCTTTATTTAGTAAAGCCTGCACATAATCCGGGTCCAAGTCCAACGCCTGATCATAAAATGCCTCTCCTTCAACAAAGCGACGTTGGCGAACTTTCAAATACCCCAGGTTGCAGAGTGTTAAGGGACGCTTTGGATTCTCGGATAATATCCAGCGAAAACGTTCTTCCGCTTGCTTTACTTCACCCGTCTGCATTTGGGTAGTTGCTAATTTTTCTTGAAATTCTAAATGCAGTGGTAGTCCCTCGGTAGCTATCAAATAGTACTGCTTGGCCACTTCATATTCGCGATCCTGAAAATACGCTTCTCCAATTCGATAGGCTGACCACGCGTCTATTGACGCATCCGGAGCCAAGCTTTGAGCCAGGTGCTGCAGCGCATCCATATCGCCCACATTAAAAAGCCAATGCGCCCGGGTTTTGAGTAGCTCAGCGTCTGAGCCCGTCGCTTTATTGAGGTAGAACGCCACCGAGTCCAGCAGCATTGGGTCTGGCAAGTATTTGTCGTAAAGAGCAAGGTAGCCTTTTGCTAATTCTAAGGGACTACCCGATGGTTTCGTTAGGATTTCCAATCCGAGGAAAGCCGGATTCGGATCGGAAGTACCGGCGCGCTGCATCCCTCGAATATTATCGGCTCGAATATTGTGGTCTGTAATGGTAACGTGTGGAATATCAGTACTACTAGATGGAGGCATATGGCAGTGAACACAATTATTATTCTGTGCCGCTAGATCACCCGGTGGAGCTGTACAAACCTGGGTTTGGTGACAAGAGGCGCATTTTTTATTGTAATGCTCACTACCCGTAATCTCTACACTTTGGTGCGGATTGTGGCAGGTAATACAAGTCATTTCGGAGTTGTACTCGCCGTCGCTGCCGGTGAGGCCCTTGTACTTGGTGACGTAGCGGAAGGCGTCAGGCAGCATGCGGTCCTTGTAGTTGGAGGCGTTCTGGTAGCACACG
>JBCDIO010000377.1:0-4774 GCA_038748815.1 Bacteroidota bacterium | reverse complement strand
ACCCCGACATTTCTTTCTGGAGAAAGCTTTCGAAGAATGGGCTTACGAGGATCGGGCCTTTCCCATTGGTGAAGAACAAACTATTTCTCAGCCCTATACTGTGGCTTACCAAACCAGTTTGCTAGAAATAAAACCGCGGGAAAAGGTTTTGGAGATAGGAACGGGATCCGGATATCAAGCAGCCATACTTGCCTTACTCAGTGCCCGGGTATACACCGTGGAACGTCAGAAAAAACTATACGCAAGGACCAAGGGGTTATTGAGTCAAATGAACGTTGGTAACCTCCGGTGCTTTTTGCGCGATGGTACTTGGGGCCTACCGGAATATGCCCCTTTCGATAAACTAGTGGTTACAGCAGGAGCTAAAGAGATCCCTCCATCGCTGCTTGAACAGCTAGCGGTTGGAGGGACCTTGGTGATCCCTGTAGGTGAAAAGGTGCAGCGGATGATCCGCGTAGTCCGAATCGCCGAAGATGCTTATCGGCAAGAAGAGCTGGACGATTTCCGCTTTGTGCCTTTTCTCGATGGTATCAATGATTAGCCAAATGGATTATTGTCCAACACGACGGCCATTTGCCGTCTCTGATTGAACAGCTACTTGCGCTCGCCGCTTGAGATCAATCATTAAGCTGGCCATAGAGTCTTCGGCACCTACAAGATACATCGAGGAACCGTAAGTCACCTTTCCTTGCCGTTGTTCCCATTCGGAAGCTAGTAAAACATACCGACCATTTGCCTTTGGATTGGGGCCAAACATTAAATAACGCGGAGTATTACCTCCTTCAAAGGCAATGGCAAAGCGGTTTTGTTTGGGTTGTTTGACCAGAACGCCAGGGGTTCCCTGCCGGATGATGATCTCTTCAACCTTATTACCATTTACGATCTTGACGCTGCCACCTTCAATAGTTGATTGGGTGCCAGAAAGCTGGCGACGGAGAATGATGTCTTCCGAAAGGTAAAATTGAACTTGCTGTAACTCTTGTTCGGTCCAATTATTTTCCAAGCGTAGATCCTCTGTAAAGAAGCGAAGACTGGGGCCACAGGATCCCATAGCTAGCGCTAGGGCCACAAAGGCCAGGTGTTTTAAGATTTGCATATTTTGTAGATTGTTTTCCTAATGGCCTGAAAATAAGTCTCCGGTAAGGTTCTCGCTAGTGGCTTAAGAAACTTTAACCGAGACTTAACGAATTTTAATACAAAGAGGGCCGTGCACCAGGATTGGTTGGAAAGATTAACGGCGAGATTGAAAAAACTGCTGCATAAGAGCTCGGCACTCCGTTTCTCGAACACCGTATGCTAAACGCGTTTTTGGATGTAGTATCTGTTTCCCAATGTTCATAAATCCCCTTTTTTCGTCGCTTGCACCAAATACGACTCGCCCGATCTGAGACCAGAACAGGGCACCCGAACACATCACACAAGGTTCTAGTGTAACAAACAAACTACAATCCGGTAAATATTTACTCCCAAGGAATTCAGAGGCGGCCGTAATGGCCAATATTTCCGCATGAGCAGTCACATCGTGTAGGCGTTCGGTAATATTGTGTGCCCGGGCTATGATCTGTTGCTCACAAACGACAACGGCACCAACCGGAATTTCTCCCAGGCGGTATGCTTCTTGGGCTTCCAAAAGAGCTTGCTGCATGTAATATTCGTCGCTAAAAACAGATAACATGATCGGGTCATTATAGAGGTAATAATTGTAAAAATAGAGAAGTTTGTACACAATGCAGTTCCTAACAATAAAGCATAATGACCTGGATTGGGTAAAAAATTTTCTTTGCCATTTATACAGGTAGGATAGATAATCCTAAAAGCACTTAATCGATTAGTGCAATCAATGTTGGTAGAACGTAAAAAGAGGGATTTTTGATTTGGAGGACCCTTTGGCAAAGGAGTCTTCAATGCGGTAATGCGCCTTTGATCTTTCGGACCAATTTGCATACCTTTGCGCATGGAAAACGTAAAGCATTTAACAAATAAATTTCTGGAAGAAGCGCTTACCTACGACGACGTTCTGTTAGTCCCCGCCTATTCCGAAGTCCTTCCTCGCGAAGTCGATATTTCCTCGCAATTAACCCGTAAAATTCGCATTAATGTCCCGATCGTCTCGGCGGCTATGGACACGGTAACGGAAAATAATCTGGCCATTGCGATCGCGCGGCAAGGAGGATTCGGGATCATTCACAAAAATATGACCATCGAGCAACAGGCGGAGCAGGTTCGCTCGGTAAAACGCTCGGAAAGTGGTATGATCATTGACCCGGTGACGCTTGAACAAGATGCAAAGTTAGGCGATGCGCTGGGCCTTATGCGAAAATTTCGGATCGGCGGTATCCCAATCGTAAATCGGGGGAAGAAATTAGTTGGTATTCTCACCAACCGGGATCTTCGTTTTGAAAAAAATCTCGATCGCTCGGTGAAAGACCTAATGACCTCGGAAGGCCTGGTAACCGCTCCGGTCGGAACAAATCTAGAACAGGCTCGCGATATTCTACAGCAGCATAAGATTGAAAAGCTCCCCGTCGTAGATGATGAGAATACGCTGGTTGGCTTGATTACCTTCAAAGACATCATGAAAGTGCAGGATTACCCAAATTCTTGCAAAGACGCCTACGGTCGTCTCATGGTTGGTGCTGCGGTTGGCGTTACCCGTGATATGATGGATCGGGTGCAAGCTCTAATCAATGTAGATGTAGATGCAATTTGTATCGATACCGCACACGGCCATTCTTACGGAGTCCTTGACGCTGTTCGAGAAGTAAAAAAAGTATTCCCGGACTTGCAGGTAATTGGTGGTAATGTAGCTACGGGAGAAGGAGCCAAAGCCTTGGTTGATGCTGGAGTGGATGCAGTCAAAGTAGGTGTTGGCCCCGGTAGTATTTGTACGACACGAATCATTGCCGGTGTTGGGGTGCCGCAGTTGTCGGCGATCTACAATGCCGCCCAAGCCATTAATGGCAGTGGAGTACCTATTATCGGCGATGGAGGGATTCGCTACACCGGAGATATTCCAAAGGCTATCGCTGGCGGAGCCGATGTTGTCATGGCGGGTGGATTATTCGCAGGGGTGGAAGAATCTCCTGGAGAAACAATCATCTTTGATGGCCGAAAATTCAAGGTTTATCGCGGTATGGGCTCGCTCAGTGCCATGGAATTGGGGTCCAAAGATCGGTACTTCCAGGACGTAGAGGACGATGTGAAAAAATTAGTACCAGAAGGAATTGAAGGGCGGGTTGCTTACAAAGGAACGCTAGCCGAGGTGATGGTCCAGTATATTGGCGGTCTTCGGGCTGGAATGGGATACTGTGGAGCTAACAGTATTCAAGAAATGCAAGGCGCTAAATTCGTGAAAATGACTGCGGCGGGTATTCACGAAAGCCATCCACACGATATCACCATTACGAAAGAAGCACCAAATTACAGTCGACGCTAAACGGGGCCACCGATTGAAGTGTTCTATTAGTATGAAAATACAAACACAAGATCTCGGAATACCTGCGGGAAAGTCCCTGCTACTCTTCGACGGAGTATGTAATCTGTGCAATGGTTTTGTGCAGTTTACGATTCCTAGAGATCCTAACAATAATTTCGTTTTTGCATCACTACAGTCTGAGGTAGGGCAGCAGGTCTTGGAGCGCATGGGATATAAACAGGAGGAGTTAAGTACCGTTATTCTGATAGAAGAAGGACAGGTATATACACATTCTTCGGTAGCCTTGCGGATGGTACGTAAGTTTCGCGGTGCCTGGCCGTTGTTGGGCAGCTTGGGAATCATTCCAAAGCCAATCCGCGATGCGATTTATAACTGGGTGGCCGCTAATCGCTACCGCTGGTTTGGAAAAAAAGACGCTTGTTGGATACCTACACCCGATCTTAGGGAACGATTTATCGGGTAATTTGAGTTTTGCTTATATAATTGATAATTTCGGGCCTTCAAAACAGCATGCCTTCGAAACTGTTGCTGTCTTGAAGGTCCCTTATTTTTTTAAACAAAAGCTTGATTGTCATGAGTCGACGTACGGAGATTAAGAAACTCCTAAGTAGTCCTCCAATGAATGAGGAGGTCATCGTTTCTGGATGGGTACGTGCTTTTCGCGCGAACCGATTTATTGCCCTTAATGATGGTTCAAGCTTTAATAATGTGCAAGTAGTCATTGATTTTGAACAGTTCTCCGAGGAATTGTTGAAGCGTATCGGATTTCACGCCTGCATCCAAGTCAAAGGGCAGGTGGTCGAATCGCAAGGAGCTGGTCAGGCCTTTGAGATTGTTGCCAAGGAGATTGAGGTGTTAGGAGAAAGCAATCCAGAGGAGTATTCGCTGCAACCGAAGAAACAAACTATGGAGTTTCTGCGGGAGAAGGCGCATTTGCGCATGCGGACTAACACCTTTAGTGCCGTTTTCCGGATCCGCCATGCGGTGGCTTATGCCATTCATAAATATTTTAACGACCACGGGTACTACTATCTGCATACACCCATTATTACTGGATCGGACGCAGAGGGGGCCGGAGAGATGTTTCGGGTAACTACTCTAGAGCCGGGCAAAGAGCCTCGAACGGAGGAAGGAGATATTGATTTTAAGCAAGATTTCTTCGGGAAGACTACGAACCTAACCGTTTCGGGTCAGTTGCAAGCGGAGATTGGTGCTCTAGCTTTAGGTAAGGTCTACACCTTTGGGCCTACTCACGATCGGGATGCATCGGATCGTCGGGATCAAAAAAGAGGTCGGCGAGCCCGAGCGGAACGACGTCTCCTCCCAACGTTCGATCTT
>JBCDIO010000376.1:0-4787 GCA_038748815.1 Bacteroidota bacterium | reverse complement strand
CTATTTTTTAAAATTGTGATAATCAATACCTTAAAATAGGTAGCGAATTCGAGATAATTTTATTTTGATTTCTTTTCGTTGATTTATGCTAAAATAGAAATAGTTAAAAGGTGCTAATTCCCTCTTAATTCTTTCCCTCTAATATCCCGGCATAGGCCTATGCTCGATATGCTCTAAGCCTATCTTTTGGCTTGGTCAGATCAGATATTGCCCATCCCATAAAAAATCTCCTTCCGTAATAGAAAAGTAAAAAAACAGAGACAATTCTGTGATATTAGTTGAAATGGTATAATTTTATAATGTCATCAAAAATTTAATATCATAGATGAACCTCGAGTGGCTCCGAACCTTCAAAGCCGTTTACAAACACGGCAACTATTCCAAAGCAGCCGAAGCGTTGCTCATGAGCCAACCCGCCGTGAGCAATCAAATGAGTCTGCTCGAAGCCGCCGTTGGTCATCAATTATTCGTGCGAAAATCGAAAGGGGTTGCTCCTACCGAGAATGCCACCTTCCTTAATAACCTGGTCGCCGAATCACTCAATACCCTGGAAGCCGTTAAGGAACACTACCAACGAGCCGCCCAAAAAGAAGAGAAGATCTATACCCTTGGACTCAGTGAACACCTATACAAAAGTCTCCCGACACATAGGCTGATGGCAGCCTTTCAACATCTGTCGGTGCGGTTCACTCATAACCGGGAACAATTAATCCAAGCGGTGGTGGAAGAACAAATAGAGGCAGCGGTGGTAGAAGGGGACGTCACCAACTTCGATGTCCTTTCTCAGGAAATACTGGATAGCCCTCTCGTGATTGTTGGGCATCCCAGCATCGATACCCGAACCTTAGATAAATACAGATCACTTGGAGACCTGACCGAAATGCAACACTGGTTTGAACAACAAACCTGGTTCGCGCACCAAGGAGATGGAAATTACCTCGAATCTTTCTGGCGACAGTGCTTCGCCCAAAGGCGACCTAAGGTATTCACCAATTTCCTGATTCCGAATGTGTACTTCATGCTCCAGGAATTGACCCAGAAACCGGGTATTGCCATTGTGCCTTTAGAAAACGCTAAAGAATTCCTTTCACAGCATACCCTAAAAATAATCTGGCAGCCGGATTCTGCTCCAACCCGAGGCTACTACTTGATCGCCCACAAAAAGCAAGAACCCTTCTTTCGAGCTTTGGTCGATCAACTGGTTGCCCAACCCCAAAAAACGATTTGGCCAAAATCAGGTAGCACCGCCTTGGCCAATTTGAGCCTTGAATCCTTAAATACCAACAACATGTCTTTCAGAACAGAACACATTATGTCCCTCTCCGGAATCGATACCTCCGGATTGTCCAAAGAAGAACTTTCATCTTTATTTTCCAAGTACTTACAGCATGGAATCCATGTTATTTGTTTTAGCTCCTACGTCGAAGGGCAAGAACCAGGAACGATCATCGGTGCGGAGCAAATACAAGCCCGCATTGAGATTATCAAGCCCTATACCAAATGGGTACGTACTTTCTCTTGTACCGAAGGCAATGAACTGATCCCAGCCATCGCTAAAGAAAATGGTCTGAAAACGATGGTTGGTGCTTGGTTGAGTGAGGATCTGGAACTCAATGAACAAGAGGTTACCAATCTGATCGAAGTAGCTCAAGCGGGAAACGCTGATTTAGTCGCCGTAGGTAACGAGGTGCTTTACCGCAAAGAAATAACCGAAGAGCAATTATTAGCCTATATCCAACGGGTGAAAGACGCCGTGCCGGGGATTGAGGTTGGATATGTTGACGCTTATTACGAGTTCCGTGACCGCCCGGCCTTGGCCGAAATTTGCGATGTGATCTACGCCAACTGCTACCCCTTCTGGGAAGGCTGCCATATTGATTACTCTTTGCCTTACATGAAGTCTATGTATCAGATTGCCGAAAAAGCCGGAAAAGGGAAACGGGTGATTGTGAGTGAAACGGGATGGCCTAGTCAAGGTACGAATTTCAAAGCCTCCCATCCTTCTCCCGAAAATGCCATCCGATACTTCATTAATACCCAGAAATGGAGTCAGGAAGACGATATCGAAGTGATGTATTTCTCTAGTTTTGACGAGGCCTGGAAGGTAGGTGACGAAGGAGATGTAGGTGCTTACTGGGGGCTTTGGGACAAGGATGGACGTCCCAAGTTTGGTGAACTATAACGAAAAAGTATGGATCGATACGAACAACTAAACATTCCTTTCGGAACGGCAATCTGCTATTCTGGCTATCGCGATGGGCAAAGTCCAGATACGCAAACCTATCCGTCTTACGAACAGGTAAAGGAAGACTTACTTATTCTACAAGATCGCTGGAAGTATCTGCGGGTCTACGATTGTTCTTTACATGCGGAGCGAGTTCTGGAAGTCATACAAAACGAAAAACTGGACTTCCAAGTCATGTT
Organism: Bacteroidota bacterium; assembly: GCA_038748815.1. Lineage (GTDB taxonomy): Bacteria > Bacteroidota > Bacteroidia > Chitinophagales > Saprospiraceae > JBCDIO01. Next base: position 2,363 of record JBCDIO010000376.1, on the reverse strand, counting down.
AGGGGCATACATTGCCGCGGAGGAGAGTAATCCCAATTGCCCCTGGGGAGGTATGCATGCGGCAGAGAAATTGGCCCAGAATCGGGTAAAAAACCTGGCAGAAATTCAGCGACTAATTGGCTTGGCTAACCAGTATCCAGATATCGCTTTTGCACTCTCAGTAGGCAATGAAGCCACTGTAGAATGGACGGATCACTTAGTCCCCGTGGAGCGGGTAGTTGGATATGTCAGCATGGTAAAAACAGCCGCTAAGCAGCCCGTCACTTTCTGCGAAAATTACGTGCCCTGGCATACCAAACTAGCTCCGCTGGCAGAGGTCGTAGATTTTATTTCTATCCATACTTACCCCGTTTGGGAATATAAAAATATCGAAGAAGCGCTGGATTACACCAAAGAGAATTTTTATGGTGTCGCTAAGCACTATCCCAATAAACCCATCATGATTACCGAAGCCGGGTGGACCACCAATACCAATGGACATGGCATCAACCCCGATAATGTCAGTGAAGAGCTGCAGGAAATCTATTACCATGAATTACTCCAGTGGAGTAAGAAAGAAGGCATCATTACCTTCCTGTTTGAGGCCTTCGACGAAACTTGGAAAGGATCGCCAGATGCCATGGAACCCGAAAAGCATTGGGGTATCTTCAAAGTAGATCGTACGCCCAAAAAAGTAATGATCCCTTACTATCCGCAATTACAACCCGATTAGATATAAATCTCTGTTAAGAAAAGCCATTACCAAGGATTCAAATGGCCCCAACGATCGCTCTCCTTCAACCGAGAGCGATTTTTTTATGCCAGGAGGTTATACATTTACAGCATTGATGGTATGCTGCGAGTTAAAGCTTGTTTTCTTTTTAAAGAACTTTATGAACCGCTAAACATCGTACAATAACCTACCTAAATGAATATTTTGGCTAAGGGGTTTTTTGTTCAGATCGAGGCGCTACGCAGGCTCGTAGCTATAGCTACGAAGGCGAGTACGCAACGACGAGGTGGGCAAAAAGAACCCGTCAAAAAGTTTAGGTTACAAAGTACATAGCATCTCTAAATACAGAACGGATGCGTAGTTACGCTGAAATGCAGGCCCTCATTCTGGCCAAAGCCCAAGCGGATGAACGAATCCGCGCAGTCTTACTGAATGGCTCCCGAGCCAATGATTCCCTCGCTCCGGATCCTTTTCAGGACTATGACCTGGTCTTTATCGTTACCGAGATAGCCTCGTTTACCCAAGACCATGGCTGGACAGACTATTTCGGTCAGAAAGTACTGTGGCAACTACCCGATACGATGGCATTTGGGACGATAGAAAACAAATTGTCCTTTACCTATCTGATGGTCTTTAGCGATGGTAATCGCCTGGATCTAAGCCTTTATCCCCAGGAACATATGGCCACCTTTAGACCAGAAAGCCTAACTAAGGTCTGGTTGGATAAAGATGGGACCTTTGATCATTTGCTCCCGTCGAGTGATCGGGATCATCGAGTCCTCCGTCCCAGCCAAAAGCTTTTTGCCGATATCAGTAACGAATTTTGGTGGGTTGCCCCCTACGTGGCTAAAGCCTTACAGCGAGGGGAGATTATCCACGCCAAAGAAATCATGGAAGGACCGTTACGGGCTATGTTTCTGCGGATGCTCGAAATTCGGATTGGCACCGAAACGGATTTCCGAGCCACCGTAGGGAAGGGAGGGCGCTTCTTACGTACTTACCTTTCTGCCCCAGAATACGAGGAAGTTCTCTTGACCTACCCCAATTACGAACGAGAACAAATACTAGGGGCCATGGATCGCATGATGACCCTATTCGCCACTAATGCTCGAAGGGTAGGGGAACACTTGTATTTAGAATATAACGTGGAAGAAGAAGCTCGAGCCCGGGAGTATTACCAATGGCTATTGGCACAGGAAGGACCATTCTAATCAAAAGAACCTATTAACTTACCAAGGTTGTTTTGAAGAAGCATCCAATTATAGTTATGCAAACCATCCATTTTGCACGTCCCGATGGCAAAGACCTCCAAATTGAGATCATCAAATACCAACCGGAGGATCTTTCTCGCAACCGAACGCCTGATCGGCATCGGCACGCCTTTCATTCTATTTTCTTCATTACCGCTGGAACCAGTCTGCAGGAAATTGACTTTGAAGAATACGCCCTAGCGGCTCACCAAGTCATGTTGATCCCACAGGGATCGGTGCACTGGGAAAAGGAAACCAAAAATCTCTCTGGATATACGATCCTGTTCAAAGACGAGTTCTTTAGTAAGCCGCAACAACAGCTATTGGATGCATTGACGCAGTATGCAGTCGCTTTGGGTAAGCTATTGATACCGATTGAAGCAGGGGAAACACTGGTATTG
>JBCDIO010000375.1:0-4787 GCA_038748815.1 Bacteroidota bacterium | reverse complement strand
TACTTTGTAACCTAAATTTCTAAACATTTTGACGGGTTCTTTTTGCCCAGCTCATCGTTACGTACTCGCCTTCGTAGCTATGGCTACGATGCTCCGCCGCGCCTTGATCTGCACAAAAATATTCTCGGTCAAAATATTCATTTACTTAGGTCACAAAGTACTTAGCCAATAGTTAAGGGGTGTACCCTGCGAGCATACGAAAACAAGGTTTCCTAGGAACGCGGATGATTAACTTAATGGCAATGTATCCAGGCTACTAGCAAACTGTCCTTCGAAACCGAACGGGTACCAGGAGGGAAATGGTAAATTAGGTAGTGTGTACGTGGGTGTTGTTCTTGTTGAGTATAAAGCCTTTCTATCAAATTCGTAGGGCTGCCGTGGTGGCAGAAAGGAGGAAAAACAGGGAGGGAATTATACTCAAAGAACGAGGTTAGAAGCCTGAAGGTTCTCGTATGGAGCCTCGTTCTTTGAGTCGATATTACCTTTTTTTAATCGTCAATTATATTCATTTGACGATTAGGCACACAAGCATACGGATCGAATATATTCGATCAATAATTATTGTACTTTAAAGAAGCGATCCGCACCTAGTTGAGCACCGTTTACGCGAACAACGACTAGGTAAGAACCCGCTACTAAGTCATCAGCAAACAAGCTCACTTGGTTAAAACCAGCATTCATACTACCGTTGAAAACGGTACGTACTGTTTGTCCAACTGCGTTTACTAATTCGACTTGAACATCAGACTGCTCTTTCAATTGGAAGTCGACCATAGCCGCATCTACTACTGGATTTGGCGTAATGCTCATGTTGAAGTTGCTTCCAGCCAGTTCTTCTACGCTGTTTGTATTTGGCTTTTCGGCACCAGTGGCTTCGATAGCCTGATCCAAAAGATCAACAGTTTCTGACATAGAACCACCCCATACGTCAAAAGTAACGGTCCGATCCGGGGCAATAACTACTAGCGTTGGATACCCAAGGAATGTGCCGAACTGGTTGCTAGTGTATGGCTGCTCCGTAGCTGGGCCATTCCCTTCGGTACCAGCAGCCGGGAAAGTAACACCATGCTGGGCCTTAAATCCGTCAATAGACGCGTTGTTATCGACGCCAGTGATTGAGAAAAACTCTACATCTCCCTGACCTGCACCCCATTCTTGGTATAGAGGTTCCAATAGTGGAGCTAGATCATTACAAGGAGGACAGTTGACGAAGAATAAATCCAGTACAACGGTTTTACCTTGGTCTAGATAATCCATGTAAAGCGTGTGAGGATCGCCTTTTGTATCAACGATACTAAAGTCTGGCGCGTCTTGGGCTACTGCAAAGTGTGCCGTGAAAAAAACAATGGTTAGAATTGTAAATAGTTGCTTCATAAGAACCTGTGATTTTTTTATTTGTCGCAAAGTATAGAATTGATTGTGTACTACCAGTGCTTGTTCTTCCTTTTGCAAAGAATTTGACTAAGTACTGATGGTCTTTTGTATAGCTATAGACAAACTTTATGCTGTTTTTTTCCCTTTTCCTCAATCGAAGGCACCGCTTACAACAGCCAAGCCGCCTAACAATACATTAACGCCCCCTTGCTTATTCTAAGCCGTCTACGGTGAAGCGGATGCTTTTGTAGAGGGTTTCCATTTCAATTTCTGCCTGCTTCTGATCCATTGCCCGGCGACGGTTTACCTCCAGGCTTAGGCCGATGACATTATCACCAACGGTTAAAGTTTCTACGTAGAAAATTTTTCGGCCGGCTTGTAAGAATGCCGTTAGGTGGTTGTCGGCTACTTCTTTAGAAATTTCTGTAATGGCTTCTGGATTTTCAGAACGGAGTGCCCCCATCAAGTCCGCGTATTCATCGGCAGCGGTATTCGCTAATACATTAAAACTTCCAAATACCTTAAGGCGAAGATCATTACCAGTACTCCTAAGCACCACTCCATCATTATTAATAGAGATATCCTTTTGGGTGAAAATGTTGGTTGGATATTCTAAACAAAACCCATAGCGCGTATTGCAATATTTAGTAACCTCCTTATAAATTGCACCTGGGTTTTGTGCCTGGCTATGGCCAAAGGTAGCTAGCAAGCATACAACTAGAAGACTTGCCGAAGTAAAGAAAGGCGCTTTCATTTTCATAATTGGTAGGTTTAGAGTCTGTCCGGTGTTTTAGTAAACTCGATAGAATAACAGGGTGAACCCCATAAAGGGTTCGTTAATACATGTTTAATGGAGGTGTTCTTTATTCGAATCGCTGGTATTTATGGCCCTTCCGTATATAGACGTTGATTCCTTCATCTCGCCACTTTTGTAGTTGCTCGACGGGCGGAATATGGGGATAAACGGTTCCTCCATATTGAAACATAGCTTCAATATACTGCGGTTCGCCGCAGAGCACAAATGGTTCCTGTGGATCTTGCCCCGCAAAAAGATTCAAAGTCTGCTGCCATTCGGGAGTATTGCGCTCAAAGGGTTTCAGGCGTTCGACCGAATACCGTACGGATAGTAACAGGAATAAAAGGACGATTATTCGCCACCAGCGATTAGCTAGCCCCCATTGCCAAACTTGATCTACCACATAGGCTGTCCAAAGAAATAAGGCGGGAGCAATAAAGGCCAAATAACCTTGCATCTTTGTGGCCACCAAGGAGAAGAACATAAAGGGGACCCAAAACCAAAGGGCCAATAAAGACTGTCTTTCCCCACTCTTTATACCTAAGAATGCCAGCCAGGTACCTGTCACTATAGGCCAGTAGACCATTTCCCCGTAGTTTATTCGTACCCGTTCTATGAAGTACCACCACGGCTGACCGTGGCCATCCAAACCCTCGAAAATATGCCGCTGGTTAAAGGACTGCTCCCAGGCAAATTCTAAAGGAAAGTGTTGATACGTCCAAAGCTGCCAGGGCAAAACGACCCCCAGCAAAACGAAAAGGATTAAAGTTCCTCTCCCAATAATTTGCCAGCGCCAACCTTCGGTCCAGCGTACATAGGCCCAGATTAAACCAACGACTAGTGCCGGCAGCCATTTACTAAGAATGGCGAGACCCACCGCCAGGGCAGTCAGTGCATCTAGCCAGAAGGGCCTCCTACCATCCTTACTAGGCAAGAGGCTCAACCAGACGCCGCATTCAACCCAAAAAGCAAAAGAGGCATCGATGTGATCCGTGGCAACTCGACCCGATGCTAGCTCGATCAGCAGCCCATTAATGGCCTGAAAGAAGGCCGCATAAAAGCCAACTTTTGCCGAAAAAAGCCTCTTACCGATTAAAAAGGTTAGCCAAATACAGAGGCTACCCAATAAAATCGAAGGGAAACGTACCCAGAGGGGTTCTGCTCCAAAGAGGGCAACCGAACCACCGATCAGAAAAATAGGAACCGGCTGCTTATGCACCCAAACATGATTGGCGGACCATTGCCGATAATCGTAGGAAAGCAAGGGCTCTTGATAAAGAAGCGGAGTGGGAAAACTGCTGGACAAATTCTTACCAACCAAGGCGTGATAGCGTTCATCCCAGGGATGGAGATGATTATCCGCGGCCGCAAAAAGCCGGAGAGCGAAGGCCAAAACCAAAAGGCTTCCCAGTGCAAGCCCCCAGCGTTGTTGTCGCATCCACCAGAAGGCAATGCCTGCCAACCCTGCAAAGAGGGTTAATAAACCTAAGCCTTGCCAGAATATTGTAGTCATTCTTCGAATTGTCGATGCATCCGACGGTCTTTGTACCCCATAAATCGTCCAACCTCAATCGAGCGACGACCGTAGCGAAGGCGAATTTCTCCCACCCGGTCAATCAAAACCCCACTGTATACCTTACGATCCACAATGATGTAATCGCCAATTTGGAATCCTTCGTACTTCCTCGGCACCACCCGTCCTTGCTGTCGGGTAAAATAGAACGAGTTCGTAGGCTGAAAGCCCGTTGCCTTGTAAATGTAACATTCTTTTGTACCGTTGAGTAAACGCCCCATTTCGATCGTAGTCCGTTTCACCGAAGCACCCCAGTCATTCATTTGCCGATCGGGGATCACAAACCAATTAAAGGCAATTCGTAAGATCAACAGAGCAATGACTACGATAAAGAGTCGATCTCGGTACCAAAAAACAAAGAAGGTCACCACACTGAGCATGCTCAGGCTCAGGACCACCCCTTTCACAAAATAATTTGATACAAACTGCGCCCGTTCCCAGAAGAATATCCAAGTACACGCACCCAAGAATAACAGGATTAGTAAGAACAGCATGCCTTCGTAGACCTTTACGATCCAGGGGCGGTCCCGATCTAGGCCTTGGTAAATGCCTAAGAAAAAGCCAAAGTAAAGCGGTGCGTGCATCAGTAGGTAGCGGGGATAAACCTCTACCGACGTCCAGTACAATAGGATGTGGACCAAGAAAGAGATTCCCAAAAACTGGAGAAAGGGGCTTTCTTTTACAATTTGTCGACTCTGCCGATGAATGAGTAAAATGATCATCAAGGACCAGGGCAGAAAGTGGTACATCATCTCCACGGGAAACGTAAAGAGGTGTTGCACGCTCGCCCACCAGCCGTAGTTGACGGCAGTTCGCTTAGAAGATTCGTTGAGTAGCGTACCGAGCAGCTCGTCCAGGGGACCATTCTGACTATATGCGTAGTAATAGGTACCCACAATAGCCAGAAACCATAGCCCACTCAAAATATGCTGAACGGAAAACAAGCGGAGCCATTCTCGCCGCAAACCTAACACCAGAAGCACGGAAGTTCCCTGAAACACGACCGCTGGTAATCCCTTCAGCAAAAAGGCCATTGCCGCCAGG
>JBCDIO010000374.1:0-4789 GCA_038748815.1 Bacteroidota bacterium | reverse complement strand
ACTTTCTGGAGCAAGCTCTGAACTCCGATTTGGGGACCTACGGACTGGATCATCCTAAAGTGGCGATACGCCAGTCTAACCTAGGGCATTTATACAAAGAATTGGCTTACCAAGATAAAGGGAAGAAATTATTTGAGGAAGCCCATGCGGCTCTGCAAAATCATTATGGCCCAGATCACCCCAAGGTGGCGATCAGCAGTGCTAACTTGGCGGGCAGTTACCAAGAGGAGGGGAACTATCCGGCTGCTCAGGCGCTCCTGGAAAACGCTCTAGCCATCGACTTAGCGCATTTTGGGCCCAGGCATACCCGAACTGCCCGTAGTTACGCTAATTTGGGGGCTTTATTATGGGATATGGAGCAGAAAGAAGCTGCTCTCTCCCATTTCCAAACGGCTCATGGGGTGTTTAAGGAACAGCTGGGGACGGATCATCCCCATACCCAAGTTCTGCAAAGCTGGCTAGATTCTATTTCGTAAACGCAGTCTCCAACCACTCCCCCATTTCCAGGTAAGGCTCCCGCTTGGTGGGCCAATCTGCGGGCGGGTTTAAAAAGGATTCTAGGCAGAACCAAATTTTAGTTTCTTGCTCGGGATAAAAATGAATGAAATTGGTGCAGCAAAGGTAGAGATCGGGCGTATAAGCCCCTACTCGTTCCATGACGAGTTCGAAGGCCGAGCGGATGAGTAATTTGAGGTACGATTGGAATTGGTCTTGGGTGATTTCTTCGGCCGAGCGGAACCAAGCGTTATCCTTGGCTAACCAACGACGCTGGGTCATCATGTCTGGTCCGGGGCGATAAGTAGGTAATTGAGCTTGTACCGGTGTTCCCAAGATGCACATCGATTGGGTTTGCAGGACCATGGCTAAGGAGGCATTCTGACCGGATTGAACCTGCGGCCAGGAAGCAATATAGCACTCAGCCGGGGGAAGCAGAGGGGCATTCTGCCCTAAACGCCTCCGAAAATCGTCAGCCCAGGCTGGCTCCGACCAGCGAGGCTCCAGATCGTGTACTAAGGCAAAAGAATCAATGTCGAGTATGGATGCTTCTGGCATACCGCGGACGATACTACCGCGCAAATAAACACTATGTAGCCGATCCCCGAGGAAGCGTTGGTAGAGGGAAGCTAGATAGGTGATACCCGGTTGCCAAGTAACAGGAATATGATCGGGCGAACAGGGATTCAAGATAGTCCCGTCGGGTGCTTGGGGAAAGTAATCGCCAATGGGCTTGATCATAGCGTTAGGCGAAGAACCCCTGAATGCGGAGCACTAGATTAATCCCCATGATGGCGATTAGAGCTAAAGAAAGTAGACGTAACCAGGCGCCGTTTTTCTCGCGAAACGCTGCGGCCCGTTTCTCAAACTCCGGATTTCCTTTGGGCCAGACGCCCCGGGCGAAGAGGTAGCCGTAGATACCGATGCCCAGAAAGATCAATTCAGTAAGTAAGCCAACTATTTCAAAACCTTGCATAATTCCTACTCTTCTTTGTCTTTAACGATTTCTTCAAAATATCCCGTCTTGGTATTTTTGCGAACCCGATCCCAATTGTAGCAGCGGCCATTCATAGCGACATAAATCCCTGGAGGTTGGCATTGTACAAAGGCCAGTGCAGATCCCAGATTAAAGAACCCATCGGAGGAGGTACCAAAGGCATACGGAACCATGGCTCCCGTCAAAACGACGGTTTTATTGGCCAAGCCATCCACTTCGGTAGCGAGGTATTTGGCGGTATGCACCAAGCGATCGGTTCCGTGGGTAATGATGATCTGATCCGTTTCCGCACCCCGACACGCGTGGGCGATGATCTGTCGATCTAGGTCAGACATATCCAAGCTGTCGACCATCATCAAGGTCTTAATATTGATAGGGAGGGTGCAACGCCCGCGGTCGAGCATGGAGGGTACGTGGGTCTGTTTAAAAAAGAGACCTCCGGAGAGGTAGTCATACTCTTTATCAAAGGTTCCACCGGTTACATAAACCTGAACCATAGGCTGTGGTGTGTTCTACGTTCGAAGTGAAAGGGTAACCTAAAGATCCTGCAATACCCCGGATTCCCGGAGCATATAAACGCCGAAAATAAAGGCCATAAAAAGCAGAACAAGTATAGCAATTTTAATCCACGAAATGGGTTTTTCACCATTTACTTTCCCGGTCTGTCCATTGATCGTGAAGTGATAGGTCTTGTTGTTGTAGTGGTACGAAGAGATCCAAATGGGAAGCACGATATGCTTGAACGTCTGAGCGCGTTTGGTGGAGTGCACTTGTAAGTTGCGTTGGGTGTCTCCGCCGAGTTGGGCCGAACACATATGCCGCATCTTAAAGTCCATTATGGAATCGGCTCGTTGGTAGCCTTCATCCACCTCTACTTGATAGATTTCGGATTCCCAACCGAGTAGTAAGCGGGGATCAAAATTCACGACTTCTTCCAAACGATAGGGCAAAATGCGTTCCAAGGCGTTTTGATCTAGGCCCGTGGAAGCCACCACCAGGATATCGTCAAAGAAATGATCGAGGGAACCAGACCGATGTACCCACCGGACCTTCTGGACTCGCTGCTGCTGCATCTGACCATTAACCCGTACGTTACGGGTTTCGTAGTAATAGTGTCCCGCCTGACCACTCCAATCGGCATGCACTTGCGCATCGTAGGTCCAACAGGGGATATAGATACCGTGGAGGCCTTCTAAATTAGCGAGCCGCTTCAGTTTATTGGGATGAAACCAGCCCTTTTTGATCCAAGTATCGAAGCCTTTTACCGCTTCTTCGCGGGAAACGTAAAAGGGTATAATACCGGATGGTTGGATATACTGATGCTGATAGGCCTCCAGATTAACATTCTTAGAGCCGCAGAAGCCACAGGTTACTTTCACCTCCGTAGCTTCGACCATGAATTTAGAGCCGCAATTCTGGCAATCGAAGACTTTCTTGCCAGCCTCTTCGGGGATAAAGTCCGAAATGCGCTGTGCCGCATCGGCTAGGGATTTTTCCACGACTTTATCGCTCGAAGAATCAATTTCTTCTTGGTAGCCGCAATAGGAGCAGTTGAGCTTCTTATGCTTAGCCGAGTAAGAAAGCTGACTCCCGCAGGAGGGGCAGGGTTCGCTGACGGTATCGATAATGGTGGTAGCCTGGTCAGACATGGCTTAAAGGCGTGCTAGTAATTCTTTTTTCTTCGCGTCAAATTCTTCTTGGGTCAGAATGCCCGATTCTTTAAGAGAACCAAGTTCTTTCAAGGTCGCCAAGATTTCTTCTTTCGTTTGCGCTTTAGCGGGGTTGTTTTGGTTTTGTGCATTCCCCTGATTCATCATCATTTGGGCCATACCCAATCCCATGCCCATGCCAATGCCTTCGCTAGCGCCACCTCCAGGGTTTTCTGCGGCTTTTTCCACCGCATTCGCATTCTGGAATTGCTGGAACTTCTGCATGTCATCGACCATGTTCATATTGGTCATCTTGTCGTAGAATTCTTCCACCTCTTTGGGTAAGGAAGTACTCGTGATCTGGAACTTGGTCAATTCGATGCCGAATGGATCAAATTCTTGTTGCAGAATAGGCGCAATACGATCGCCTAGCTCGGTATAGTTAGAGGCTAGGTCCATGACCGAGACTCCCGCTTCGGCAAGGGCTTCGGCGAATTTTGGAGAGACAACATCGCGCATGCGATCCTCAATTTCGGAAACACGTAGTACCGGATTCGTACCCGTGAACTCGCGTAAGAACTTTACGGGATCACTGATGCGAATGAAGTAGGTACCAAATGCTTTTACTCGCACCTGCTTGAACTCAGGATCGCGCAGGATGACTGGATTCGGAGTGCCCCACTTGAGGTTGGTAAATACCTTTGTACTGAAATAATAGATATCACATTTAAATGGAGACTTGAAGCCTTTATCCCAGTTGCGCAGCGAGGTTAATACCGGAATGTTTTCGGTAATCAACTCAAAGCGACCGGGTTCGAAGAGGTCCGCAATGCGCCCTTCGTCGACAAAGAGGGCCGTTTGCGATTCCCGTACCGTTAGTGAGGCTCCGTATTTGATATTGGCATCTTTATCGGGAAACTTCCACATCATGGTATCCTGGTCTTGTTCGACCCAGTCGATGACCTCAATAAATTCGCCTTTGATAAAGTCAAATAGTCCCATGTTCAATCTTAGGTTATGCAGTTAACTAAAAGAAAGAGTCCAATTCGGACCCTATTTAGTATGGGGTTTTGTGGAGGATTGTCTAGTAGAAAAGAAGTCAGTACCTCAAAGAAGTGCTGACTTCTATATTCAATCCACAATAAATATTTTTTCCGTTACGGATAACGGTTTTTTCACGCCAATTTACCTACCGTATTTTTTTCACGCAAAGTTCGCAAAGATTACGCCAAGGACGCAAAGTTTTTTACCCTGCCCATAAAAGCTACGCCGATTTGCCTGCCGCGTCTTTTTAGACTAAGTAGGGAACGCCAAGATTGGAGATGTCTCCTACCAATGTAATTCAATTCTTCATTCTCTGTACCAAGTACTTTACCAAAGGGTACAAACCCTTTTCTCACTTTACCTTTCTTGCTTAGTACATATCATAAACCCCATAATTCTTGGTCCCTAAACTTTTGTTAATCGACACCATATCAAATGCCTCACTATCCAATTCTTCTCCTAACCACTCTAAGGTATCTTCGTATTCTGGATGTTTCGGGTTTTTCATGATCTCTATCATTTCCATATATCCCCAAATGCCTCCGCAATCTTCTGGAGGGCAGGCTCTTTTACCCTTTATACATCGAGGATACACTTGGGATTT
>JBCDIO010000373.1:0-4790 GCA_038748815.1 Bacteroidota bacterium | reverse complement strand
ATCCAATGATGGTGAATGATTTGGAGATCACGCCGGAAGAAATTGGATACCTAAAAGTAAACTATACCACCGCCAGTCCGGTCAATACCTACCTCGGTATTGGCATTGGACGAACGGTTCCAAACCGTCGAATCAACCTAAGTTTTGATGCCGGGGCATTTTACCGTTCTGCCCCAAAAATCACCATTGAATCTACCAATCTGCTTGGTGATAACGAGCATAATGGGCCGATTCTAGAAGAAAACTTTAAAGATTGGAGATGGCTCCCAACAATAAGCATACGAATGGGAGTTCGCCTCTTTTAGACCCGATAAACACCTAGACCCAATAAATAAACACAGCAGAATCCAACAATTGTAAGGACTTGTTTCCTTCCAATACTGTTGGAAGGAACCCAAACACAGTCCTTCACCCAAACAAATGTTACTCCATGCAAAGGATCAACACAACAACGGCTACTTTAATTGCAGCATTCGTGCTATTCTTGGCGACGGCCTGCCAAAAGGACAAAGTTATTGAATTGACAGAAGGCGTAGTCTTCAATGTCAACACTGATATCCTACTTTCTCCATTAACGATTTCCTTCGAAAACGCATTGGAAACCTCCATTGCGGTTCCTAACAACGTGCAAATTGATATCTCAGGTCCAGGGATAGATGATATTTACACGTTGGCTGGCGAGAAAAATATCCAGGCAGTAGATGGTGTGATCAACATCGGAATTAAGAAAAACCGGGAGCCAAGTCTCGAAAACCCGATTGAATTCACGATTACTTCCAAGGCAAATGGCTACCTAACTACGATCAACCAATTTTCTATCACGGATGGAAATAAGCAAACCCATTCCGTGATTTATATGGCAGAGAAAAATGCCTTACCCAATGGAGTTGTATCCTTGGAAGAATCACTTTCTGTTAATGAAGAAGGTTTACAAGAACCCATTTCAATTTCTGCCATCGGAGGTAGTGGGGAGGAAGAACAGATGAACGTAGATATCGAAGAAAGTACGATCTTTTACGATGCGGACGGATATCCAGTTACGGGTAATTTGCGCTTAGATCTTATCCAGTACAACGCGATGGATGAAGACGCCATGTTGACTGTAGAAAATATGTTGAGTGGTTTTCCTGCAATTAATGGTAGCGGGACCGAATTAGGAGATGTTACCTTCGAAGTAGCAGCCTACTACTCCCTTGACATTTTTTCAAGCAGTAAAGAAGTAAGGACTTTTTCCAAGCCACTGCAGATGCGGATAGTACTAGACCCAGAGACCTTTAATCCAAACACAAATACCAAGATTCAAGCCGGTGACGCACTACCGATTTGGAGTTTGAACGAAGAACTGCTGCGTTGGGAAAATGAAGGAGCTGCCATAGTGATTGAAGAAAATGGACAGCTAATTGTAGAATACGAGCAAGAGCACCTTTCTAATTGGGTCATTGGCGGTGCTAATAATACCTGTTCGATAGGCGCAACTTTGGTATTTAATACGGATGTTCCGGCAAATTATTGTAGCCGCTATTTTTATGTTAAGCTAATCAACGAGGAAACGGGTTTACCTGTGAGTAATAAGGCATTCGACTACCTAGATTTGGCAGACGGGACGGAAGTAACCTTGGTAGAAGCACCGCTAAACGTTTCGGCGTACTTAGAAATCTATTCTGGCGTGAAAGGATGCGAAGGTCAATTATTGGAAACTACAGATCCTTTTGAGGTGTGTGGTGCAACCATCAATCTTCAAATTGAAGATATTGACAAAGACGATTGGTATCCTATTGAGGTTTCTGTTTCAGGTTATTGCGAGAATGCAGGTCCCGATTTGAGTGTAGGACCAACCGGTAATATTCTCTATCGCCCTACGGAATGTGGTAGCTACGGTATTCTAGGCCGTATGGTTAACGGGCAAGGTTGTACCGGAACGCTTGAATATGGAGTGTCTTATGACTTTAAGGTGCGCTATGGTAGCGAAGTCTTTGAATATATTGGATTAACCATTGAAAATAGAACGATTGAATATACCCTGGATAACGGGCAGAATGTAGAAGTAGTCGTGATCGGTGGGGCGAATAACGCAGAACTGGTTTTTGAAGAGATTCCGATTCCAGCGGACTATTGCTACTTATTGGAACAATAATAAGGTAGATTATTTTAGGTGAATGGTAAGCCCTTCTCACGGAGTATTCCGGGGAAGGGCTCTTTCGTTTATTTATACAAAAGGTCGCTCATTCCGAATCTTCCCAGTCGAAGTAAAAGTCGGTTTTGAAGTCTTCGAGTTGTCGGCGTTCGCGTTTAGTGGGGCGTCCGGTGCCTCTTTCGCGCTGTTCGGGTGCTGCTTTACCCACAAACCAGTCTTCGTATTTACGTAGTTCTTCCTCTGGTGTTAGATTTTGATAACAAGTGACGGCAATTGGTGCTCCAACTCGCTTTTGAATGAGTTTGACTACTTCAAATTCAAAATTATAGCCATTCTTTTTGACTTGGACCTTATCGCTAACCTCAACGGTAGAGGAGGGTTTGGCGTTTCCTAGGTTGATCTGCACTTTTCCCGCTTTACAGGCACTGGTGGCCATGGTTCGGGATTTAAAGATCCGCACACTCCAAAGCCATTTATCGACTCGTACTTTCGTCAGTTCCATTTTAGGATTCAATTTTCGGATATTCCATTGGAAGTTTTTCCAGTGCTTCCACAATGGCTTTTGATACTAGGTAGTCGCGGTACCAGCGTTCATCCACCGGAATGATCTGCCAGGGTACTACGCTGTTTTCCAGGACGTACTCATAGCAACGCTGATATTCCGCCCAATGTTCCCGTTCTTTCCAATCGTTCGGATTGTGTTTCCAATTTTTATCGCGTTCATCGATGCGCTGTTGCAGTTCTATTTCCTGCTGATCGTACGAAAGGTGCAGAAAGAATTTGAGGACAATGGTATTGGAATCGGCCTGTAGGAGTTGCTCGAAGGCATTAATAGCCTGCATGCGCATTGCTACTTTCTCTTCGGAAATCCATTTGTGCACGCGTTGGATCAGAATGTCCTCGTAGTGAGAACGGTTAAACACCTGGATCTGGCCTTTACCCGGGCAGCGCTGGTGCACGCGCCACAAGAAGTCATGGGCAAATTCTTCCTCGGTTGGCTTCTTGAAGGAGTACACATTAAAGTTATTGTGGGTGCAATAGCGAAAGACATTACGGACCGCACCGTCTTTACCAGAAGCGTCCATACCCTGGAAAATGACCAATAGACTATAATTGCCATCGGCAATCAAGAGTTCATGCAGGTCTCCTAGCCGCTTGGCTAAATCTTTGGTGAGATCTTTAATGTCTGATTTGTCTAGCCCTTTGGGTGGGGCAGTGGCGATTGTACTAAGATCCATGTTTTACGGTGGTAGTCGATCAAGTGCCCATTCGGTTACGCTTGACCAGGTAGGATTGTAAAATAGGGCGAAAGCCTTCGCGAATGTCTGCTTCGACAAAGTCGATTTTATATTGCAGGCATTTCATTTTCAGGTTTTCTTTATACTCGGTTACTTGCTTTACGTAGTGATCTTTAACTTGATTGGATTGCAGTCGAACTTGTTCGCCCGTTTCCATATCAACAAATAGATATGGCCGATTTTCGAAATCAAAGTCCATTTCGGTGGCCTTATCTACTACGTGAAAAAGCACGACTTCATGCTTATTGTGCTTGAGGTGTTGCAAGGCAGAAAACAAGGCCTCTGCTTCTTGGCTATCATCAAACATATCCGAGAAGATAACGACCAGAGACCGTTTGTGAATGGCTTCGGCAATTTCGTGGAGGGCGTCGGCAGCTGACGTCCGTTTATTGAGAACTGGCTGGTCGATCATTTGCTGCATGTAACTGAGTAGCAAATGATAGTGTGAGGTACTAGATTTATTTTGGGTATGAATATCGACTTTTTCGCTAAAGGTGCTGAGTCCGTAGGCGTCCCGTTGTTTCTTTAATAGGTTCATAAGGGCCGCCGCGGCTAAGACCGAAAACTGCATTTTATTGAGTTCCGGACTTCCTTTTTTTCCCAGTTCTGGAAAGTACATGGAAGAGGAGTGGTCAATCACGATTTGGCAACGCAAATTGGTTTCTTCTTCAAACCGCTTGGTGAACAGTTTATCGGTCCGAGCAAAAACTTTCCAATCGATATTTTTGGTACTCTCTCCTTGATTGTAGATTCGATGTTCGGCGAATTCTACGGAGAACCCGTGAAAGGGGCTTTTGTGCAGGCCAATGATAAACCCCTCTACGACCTGTCGAGCGAGTAGTTCGAGGTTGCCGAGGTTGCGAATATCCAGATTATCTCTTAATTCCATGTTTTGGGTTGGAGCTGGCTAGTAGATGAAATCTAAAAACTAAGGCGAACGTTCAATGTACAAATAATATTAATAACGCCATATTGAAAAGGGAGTTGTGGTTTTGGGGGCTATTCTTTGTTTTCTGTTTGGGTGCTAGCCACCCAGCGGCTAGCCAATCGATTTGGTCTTGGCAATTAGGCTTTGTGGCCAAGGTGGGTCAACCGACTCAACGGATCGGGGTGACGGCTGGTGTTCGTTGGCAGTATTCGTTCGGGCAATTGGGGGCCACTTGGGCGGGCCTACAAAATATTCGGGCTTTAGGTACCCAGCGGTATACGCTTGAGCATCAGTTACGTCTGCGCGTACAAGGTGGATGGGGGCATCGTCCAGCGGATCGGCTTCCTTCTTTTGATGTGTTAGAGCAATGGCCAGCTGCCTATCGTCTGGGATATCAGTGGAATTGGTATTGGGATGATCAAGGAACTAT